>JAJZSM010000288.1:1399-2918 GCA_021849765.1 Actinomycetes bacterium
CGATAGTTGACATTCACCGCAACGGCGCGGTGCTTGAACGCCCCATACTGGGCGATCAAGTACTCGGGGCAGTTGTGCAAGTACAGCGCGACCTTGCCGGCGCGAGTCACTCCCGCCTCCTCGAGCGCTGCGGCGAAGCGGGCCGCCGCGTCGTCGAACTCGGCGTAGCTGAGTCGACGCGAACCCTGGATGATCGCGTCACGCTCCGGCACGGCGTCAACTACGTCTTCCCAGAACGATGCAAAGTCGATCAACTCGCCCCCCGGCCATCGTGGCCGCGCCGATTCGCACCACGTTCGCTTCACGATAAACGATGCGCGCCGACGAATGCGCTTCACGACGCCCTCGGTGCCGAGTTCTCCAAGAGCCACCGGCCCAGAGTTCGCTAGAGAGCCCCCATCCAGTCCCTGATGCCTAGGGTGGTGGCCACCAGGCGAACGATGGCCCCGCCCCCCGAGTCATGGCCAACGCCGCGGCGAGCTCCGTCGCCTCGCCACTGGGTCACGGTGACACCCCCGCAGCCTCCTGGGTCGGCCACCACCGTCGCGAAGGGCCCCGACGCGCCCGCGCGCCAAAACGACAGGGTCATCGTCGCGCCGACGTCCAACGGGCAGGACGTGACTCCCGGCGTCGCGACCGGTGCCGCGTTGATCGCCGAGCGAATCACATCGATGGTCGCAGGCGACGTCACCGTCACCGTCGTCACCCGATGAGACCTGACGTTGAGTCCGCGATCCATCGTGACGACGATCTTGACGGCCCCGCTCGCCACCAGTGCGTACCGCGACTTGCGCGGCGTCCAGAGGACGTCGGCGTCCACTCGCACCCCCAGCTCGCCAGAGGGTCCGACGACCATCGAATACTGGAGCTGCGCCTCGGACAGGGTAGGCGGAGTCGCGAAAGAGAAGGTCAGGGTGTGCGACGTCGATTGTCCGGGCCCGCTACCGGTGCCCCATCCCGTGCGCGTTCCCCCGTGCGGAACGTGGGTTTCGAACCAGTTGAGTGCCCATTCGCCCCGCGCCACCACGTAGAAACGTGTCAGGTCGATCTGGTCCGGATCGAGCGAGCTCGCACCCATCGAAAGCAGCGCCGGATCGAGCGAGGAATCATTGCGTGTCACCTCGTGTGTACCGCTCGGCATGGCCAGTGCCGCGAGCAGGTGACGGGCCTCGAGGACCGCAGACGTGCGGCGCTGGGCGTTGGTGGGTCCGAGTGTCGAGGCCGTGGCGACACCGGCGACGGAACCCACTATCGCGAGGGCGAGCGCGAATACCGCCAGCCAACGACGTGCCATGACTAAAGGATCGCTCATACCACCCACTTGTCCCCCGAGCAGAACTCGTTACAGAGTCGTTCGGGGCGCGACGTCGAAGTGCGAAGCGACCGATTCGCCTCGCCGTCAGTGAAATAGACTGACCGGCGGCTCGCGCCACGATGTTTCATGAGTACCACGCTCGACCAACGAGGGTCTTTGAAAGGGAACTCCTGATGTCCGATCAGAAGCGGAACACCCGGAAGA
>JAJZSM010000289.1 GCA_021849765.1 Actinomycetes bacterium
CGATCTCGCGCACTACGTCCTCGAAGCGCTCGACCGCCCCCTCGTCGAAGGCGAAGCGCGCGCGGTCATAGATCGTCAAGACGGCCATTCTGCCAACCAGGCGCATCGGCAACGCCAGCGAAGAGCCCAGGTGGAACTGTGCCGCGCGCTCTCGCCACACCGCGAAGTCGGACTGGGTGGTCAAGTCATTGAAGACCTGCGTGATGCCGGTTCTCAGCGCGGTGCCGGTCGGCCCACGACCACTCGCCGTCGTCCCCCACCACGAGACCATCCCCTCGTAGAGGTAGTCGGTCACGCCCGCCGCGTGCATCACTTTGACCGCACCGTCCTCGGTGGACTTCTCGCCAATCCAGGCGAGCGCCAAACCGCCGACGTCGACCAACACCTCACAGAGCTGATGCAGGCTCGTCGCCTCGTCGTGGCCGGCCAGAACGACGTGGGTGATCGCCGAGGTCAATGCCAGTTGGCGACGGGCGTTGACTGCACTCGTAGAGTCCACCATGAACGTCACTGAACCGTCGACCTCGCCACCGTCAAAGAGCGGAAACGAGTCGCCAGTGACCCAGCGGCGGCCGAGCGCACCGTTCTCCATTCCCATCAGCTCGTGCAACACCGGCTCACCGGTCGCCACGGCGCGCGTCGACGGGAGCTCGTCAACCAAGAAGATCGTGCCGTCCTCGTGCACCGTATCCCAGCCCCGCGAACCCGACTCGGTGCCGACGAGCTCGTCTCGGGATCGACCAAGGATCTTCAACGCTGCGTCGTTGCAGTCGGTCACGACGCCACTTCGGTCTCGCACCAGGACACCGAAGGAGGAGCGTCCGATCAGGTAGTCGAAGCCACCCAGTCGTGAAAGCACGTCGCTTACGGACTCGCGGTTCGGATCGTTCGACGTCGTAGGACCCCCCATTCCCGCGACGGCCCGAGGACACGCGGTGTCCGGTCGGTCCGCTGTGGTTGAGATTAGCCCCGCGTCACGAACGGACGCGCGGATTGCGACATTCGCGAGAATCCGTCGAGGTAGCGCCATTCGCGACTCGTTCTCGAGCGCCGTCAAGAGCGACTACTGGTCGAAACCCTGCGCGCCTTCGCCCTCGCCGCTGGTCGCGGGCAAGACGCCGATGGTCGCAGCCTGGCTCGGGACCGTCGGCGACGCCTCCACGATCACGCGCATTCCCGCGTGGATACTCGACACCGTGACGTGACTCGTGCCGCTCAAAATGACCGTCGAGGGCGTCAGCGAGTAGGTCACAACCCCGTTAGCACCACGGACACTGATCGAGTGAGTACTGACAGAGAGAACGACGCGCGGCGACGGCGCGCTCGTCGTCGACAGCGACACCGGCCGTGCCGGCGAGCCCGTCGAGGCGGTTGACTTCGCGACGGATGCGGACGGCGTAACACTCGTGGAAGGAGCGGCCGAAGGGTGCGGAGTCGAAGCGAGGTGGACGGCGGCCACCGCACCGGCGACGGAGAGGGCGGCGGTCGCGCTCCAGACACTGGCGCGCTTCACCTTCGTGGCGGTGGAACGGTACATGGGTCCTCCTCGGGTCGGGTCTGTGGTCTTACCAGCATCCGCGACGCGTTTGGATCGACCCTGTGGAAGCACTAATCGCTCCGTAAGAATTCCTGAAGGCTTCTCTTACGCAACGTTGGCCAGGATCGAAATCCCACCGAGAGATCGCGACGCCGCAGCGGGCCAACCGGCCGGCACCCGCACAAAGGGGCCGCCAAAAGGTGTCTGGAGGCGGCGTCCGGATTCGAACCGGAGTACGGGGCTTTGCAGGCCCCTGCCTAACCACTCGGCCACGCCGCCAGAAACGTCCATCCTACCGGGCGCCGGCGAGGCGATTCCCCGGTAACGGACTCGTGACAATCCGGGCCCTCACAGAACACTCGCAAAGTGCCCCGGTATCGTGGAGGTATGAAGCGCCAGCTCGTCAGTGCGGTGACCCTCGCGACGGCCCTGGTCGGCCTCGCCGGCACCAGCGCCGGCGCCGGCGTCGCGACGAGGGTTGCCGCCCACGCCTCAGTCACTGGAGCCATGTCGGCGTCGATGCCCCTGGTCCGACTGGCCCTGTCGACGCCCGTCGCCGCCTCGCAGCTGCCGCCTCTCGTGGTGCACCCCGCGCTTGCCACGTCCTGGCAGCAGATCGGCCCGCGCGAGGTCCAGGCCGTCGCCTCGGGCGTGATCGCCCCCGTGCACTACGTGATCGACGTGCCGACTACCCTGTCGTGTGCCACGCGCTGTCGCGTCCTCGCCGTGGCCTCCCACGACGCCAGCGCCGGTGTCGACGTCACCTGGGAGGACCAGCTGCTTGCGACGCTGGGTTATCTGCCCGTTACCTTCACGCCTCTCACCACCGCGAGCGATCCCGCCCAGAAGGTTCCCGGTACCTACACGTGGGCGTACCCGAACCTTCCGGCTGGCCTCGCCAACCAGTGGCGCGTGGGCGGCGCCAACGTGATTCTCACGGGCGCGCTGATGAGCTTTCAGAACGACCACCACCTGGCCACCACGGGCGTAGCTGACGCGACGACCTGGAACGCGCTGCTCTCCGCGGTGCGCGCCCACGACGTGTCCGCCCACCCCTACGACTACGTCCTGGTCTCGATGGCCTCGCCCGAGCGGCTCACCCTCTACGTCGCGGGCCAAGCGCGTTTTCACACCCTGGTCAACACCGGCATCTCGGTCTCGCCCACCGCGACGGGCACCTATCCGGTCTACCTTCGCTACACCAGCCAGACGATGTCAGGCACCAACCCCGACGGGACCCACTACTCGGACCCGGGGATTCCCTGGGTCTCGTACTTCAACGGCGGCGACGCCCTGCACGGCTTCATCCGCGCCACCTACGGCTGGCCCCAGAGCCTGGGATGCGTCGAGATGCCCTTCGCCGCGGCCAAAACCATCTGG
>JAJZSM010000290.1 GCA_021849765.1 Actinomycetes bacterium
GGTTACCTCGGCGACGATCGGGCGTGGGGCCGCATCGAGCGGTGGGTCTCGGCGGCCGGTGTCGCGCGGGCCCTACGCCACGGGCGCCACGGTTTGATGGGTCACCTTTACCCGGGCATGCTTGACGTCTCGACGGACTTGACCATGGTGAGCGCGCAGTTCGGCGGCCATGTTGAGGTCCTCGAGTTCGACGATCTTCGCGTGCGCGTCGAAGCCGTGTCGAACGTCGATGTGGGCAACGTGCGCGCGACGGTGAAGGACATGTTCGAGCTCGATCGATCGGTGGAGTCCGACGAGCTCGATTGGGCGGTTCGCGTCGCGGTGGGACTCGATCGACTCGTTGAAGACTTCGAATTGGACTCCCTCGCCTACTACCATCGGGGCCTCGACGACGAGATCCA
The DNA here is from genome assembly GCA_021849765.1 of Actinomycetes bacterium. The sequence continues at coordinate 402 of JAJZSM010000290.1, forward strand.
CGAGCGGATCGCCGCGGGGATGATCCTCGGAGCCTCGATGCTGACGGCTCGACACATTCCGGTCTGTGGGGAGTACGAGTTGCGCACGTCGCTCGCCATGTTGATCATGGACCGCCTCGGCGCGGGTGGCTCGTTCACTGAGCTGCAGGCACTCAACTTCCGCGACGGGGTGGTCGAGATGGGCCACGATGGCCCAGCCCACCTCGCGATCAGCGAACGTCGGCCGCTGCTTCGCGGGCTGGGCGTGTTCCACGGCAAACGCGGACACGGGGTGTCCGTCGAGTTCGACGTGGCCCACGGTGACGTCACCGTCTTCGGCGTGACCCAGATGCGAGACGGACGGTTCCGGTTCGTCGCGTCCGAAGGCCGGGTGGTAGCGGGGCCCCTGCTCGCAATCGGTAACACGACCTCACGTGTCGACTTCGGGCGAGACCCCGGTGAGTGGTGTGACGATTGGGCGGCGACCGCGGTCGCGCACCACTGGGCGCTCGGGGTGGGGAATCGGATAGACGAGTTGCGAGCGGTGTCAGACCTGCTCGGCGTCGAGTTCGTCGTTGTCTGATCGTGCGAGCCCGTCTCGTTGCGGTAGACCTGGGTGCCTCGAGTGGCCGCGTCTTCAGCGCTGATATCGCGCCCGATTCGTGGTCGTTTCGTGAGACGTCGCGCTTCACCAACGGTGTCGTCCCGGTGGGTGACACGCTCTATTGGGATGTGCTCCATCTCATCGCGGGTGTGCTCGACGGACTGGCCGTCGCGGGCGCGGACGCCGAGGTAACGGCCGTCGGTGTCGACGCCTGGGCTGTCGACTATGGACTGCTCGATGAGGATGGGTCGCTGATGGCGAACCCCGTCTCATACCGCGACGGGCGCACGGGCAGGATTCTGCACGACGTCGACACGGTGTCCCCGCCTCGCGAGCGGTTCGCGAGGACCGGCATCGCGACCCACACGTTCAACACGATCTACCAGGTCGCGGCCGAGCGCGGTTCGGGGCGGATCCAACGGGCTGCCGCGCTGCTGCTCATCCCCGACCTGATCAACTACTTCCTTTGCGGTGCGATCGCGAGCGAGTTGACCAACGCGTCCACGACCCAGCTGCTCGGAATCGATGGGCGTTGGGACGAGGATCTCGTGGCGCTTGTCGGGGCCGATACCGGCCTGCTCGGTCCGCTGGTCGCACCCGGGCACCGTCTCGCACCCGTGCGGGCCTCGGTGGCGTCCTGGACGGGACTGTCGAGCTCACCGATGGTCATAAACGTCGCGTCCCACGACACAGCCTCGGCCGTTGTCGCGGTGCCCGCCTCCACCGATGGTTTCGCCTTTATCTCGAGCGGCACCTGGTCGTTGGTGGGCGTCGAACTCGAGCGGCCGGTCTTGAGCGAGGAGGCATTCGCCGCGACGTTCACCAACGAACGCGGTATCGACGGGACCTTCAGGTTCCTGCACAACGTCATGGGCTTGTGGGTGCTCCAGGAGTGTCTGCGCGCGTGGCGACGGGCCGGGCACGACTACGACATCTCCGAGCTCGTCGCCGCGAGCGCCGTCGAGACGCCGCTGCGGTCGGTCATCGACATGGACGACCAACGACTGCTCGCCCCAAGCGACATGCCGGCCACTATCGAGGTCCTCTGCCGCGAGACCCAACAGCCCGCGCCGTCGACGCCCGCCCAGTTCGTCCGGTGCTGTCTGGACAGTTTGGCCATCGCGTATCGCGAGTCGGTCGAGCGAGCCTCGGCGCTGGCCGCCGTTAACGTCGAGCGGATCCACATCGTCGGGGGAGGCTCGCAGAATCGCTTACTCTGCCAGCTCACGGCGAATGCGTGTGGCGTACCTGTCGTCGCAGGCCCGGTGGAGGCCGCAGCCATCGGCAACGTATTGGTCCAGGCGCGCGAGATGGCCGTGCTGCAGGGCGATCGTTGGTCGCTTCGCCACTTCGTGCGAGCGCATGAGTCGCTCGTGACCTACACGCCCGATCCCGCGATGGCGGCTCGCTACGACGCCTGGCGCCGTTAGGGCCGCCTGGCGCGTTCGGCAGCTTCGAGGACCTCCTCGGGCACGACGGTGCCCGGACGGTTCGCGGGGTCGTGGGTGAGGAACCGGCCGAGCACCGGTATCTCGGTGAGCGACTCGGCGCGAAAGGTGGCCGCGACCACCGGCACGAAGCTCTCGGCGGCGGGGTAGACGAGATAGCGCGGGAGCCAGGCCGGGTAGTACTTCGCGTTGAACTGCCAGAGCGACTCGATCGGCAGCACCCCCGAGAGGCGTTTCAGCGCCCAGCGCTCGACGCGGGTGAAGGTCCCCTCGCCGCGCTCGCCGTCGAGCACCGAGCGGAAGGCCGCGAAGTTGAGGCTGAGCCCACGGGCCTCACGGCCGCGCAGGTGCTCGATCGTCGAGCACAGGGCGTAGTCGATGAGCCCGTTGGGGTGCTCGCCGGGGTCTCGGCGCATGAGGTCGAGCGAGTAGCCGTTGATCGCCGGGGAGGGCACGAACTGACAGACCGCGGCC
>JAJZSM010000291.1 GCA_021849765.1 Actinomycetes bacterium
GGAGTCGACGTGATTCTTCGGGCACCCCAGCGTCTCGATGAAGTACCGCACCCTGTCTCCTCACATAGCGACACCGAGCGCTAGGCGCTCGGTGTCGGTGGCGGAGAGGGAGGGATTCGAACCCTCGGGCCCGCGTTAACAGGCCGCATTCTTAGCAGGAATGTGGTTTAAACCGAACTCACCCACCTCTCCAAGTCCTTCCATCCTACAACGTAGGTCCCGACGAGGCGCAGCGAACCCGCATGGACCATCGCCGGTGACGGTCGCCAAATACCGACGCGAAGTACAATCGACTAACCATGCACCGTCAACGCAATTCGTCGTTTCACGGACGAATCGCGCCTCGGCTACTCGCTGTCGCGATGATTGTCGCCCTCGGTGGGGCTCTCGCGACGCCGACGGGGGCGGCCACCTCCTACACGTCGAGACTGGCCACGTGTCGCACCGAGTTGCCCTCGCTCGAGCACGTACGTGGCCACCTCACCGTGGCCACCGACAACCCGGTCTCCTCGCCGTGGTACGTCCAGAACCACCCCGCCAACGGCCAGGGCTACGAGGCCGGCGTCGTCTACGCGATCGCTGGTCAGCTGGGGGTCGCGCGACGCGACATCACGTGGGTCATCCAGCCCTACGCGACGAGCTACCTCGCGGGCAAGAAGCCGTTCGACTTCGACGCGAACGAGATCACCTACACCGCCGCGCGGTCCAAGGCGGTGAGCTTTTCGACCTCCTACTACGACGTCCACCAGGCGATCGTCGCCTTGAAGGACAACCCCATCGTCACGAACCACACCCCTCGCCAGTTGCGCACCTACCGCTACGGTGACCTGGTCGGCACTCCCGGGCTCGCCTACATCACGCGCTACATCCATCCGCACACCAAGACCCAGTCGTACGCGACGTTGGCGGCGCTCGTCGCGGCCCTCGAGGGCGGCGTGATCGACGCGCTCGTGATCGACACCCCGACGGGTCACTACATGACCACGTCCCAACTCGTCGACTCGAACGGCAACCCTTTTGCCACCGTGGTCGGTCAGTTCCCCTCGACCAGCGACCACTACGCGCTCTTGTTCCAAAAGGGCAACCCGCTCGTGGGCTGCGTCGACCTGGCCCTGGCGACGCTGCGCGCCAACGGCACGATGGCCTCACTCACCAAACGCTGGCTCGGCGTCTACAGCCAGGTGCCGACGATCATCCCGTAACGAGCTCGCCGCGACCCGAGTCGGTCACGACGCCAGCGAGTGGATCTCGGGCAGGGTGATGGCGATGTCGAACAACTCCTGATCGCGGTCCCACGTGAGGTGCTCGCGGACGCGGTCCATCGGCAGCCAGACGAGGTCGTCGACCTCGTCGTTGGGCTCGAAGTCCCCGCCGTCGACGACCATGAGGTAGTACGCGACGATCTTGGGTCGGCCCTTACGGTGGGTGTAGTTGGTCGTGCCAATGAAGCGCACTACCCGACAGCGCATCGCGGTCTCCTCGAGCACCTCGCGAAGCGCCGCCTGTTCGAAGGTCTCACCGGCGTCCAGCTTGCCCTTGGGGAACGTCCAGTCGCCGCGCGACTCGCGGTAGATACAGGCAATCTCGGTGCGACCGGCCGCGGTGACGCGCATGATGATGCCACCGGCCGCGCGGATCAAGTCGCTCGGCGCGTCGCGCGGGACGATCAGCTCGCCGGTCATGAGGTACACGTCGCTAACGGTAGGGCACGCACAATGCCAACCACGGTATTCGATGGCACGGTCTGAAATCGCACGTGGAGCACCTTCGTAGAGTAGTGACAATGGTCTCGGTCTCCCTCGCGCTGCCGTGGCGACTCGTGATCTATCTCATCGCCGGCGTGGCCGCGGGGGTGGCGAACGGCATCGCCGGCGGCGGCACCTTCATCACCTTCCCGACCATGCTCGCGATGGGCGTGGGAGCACTGCAAGCGAACGTCTCGTCCACCGTCGGCGTGGTGCCGAGCTACTTCGGCGGTATCCGGGGATTTCGCCACGAGATCCGTCGTCACTCGACCATCATCGCCTCCCTAGCGCCGATCTGCCTCGCGGGCACTATCGTCGGCACGGCCCTGCTGCTGCTCGGCTCGCCCAAAGCCTTCGAAACCGTCGTCCCGTGGCTGATCGGTGTCGCCACCGTCGTCTACGCCCTCTCGCCACGGATCACCGCGCGGCTCGCCCACCTCGACCACCACCACCCGTCACGTCGGCGGGTCCTCTTCATCGGGGTCTTCTTCGCCTCGATCTACGGGGGCTACTTCGGCGCGGGCCTCGGTATCGTGCTGCTCGCCATCATGGCCGTCGCTCTGCCACTCGAACTCGGTGAGCTGCAGGGGCTGCGCAATCTCCTGTCGTTGATCATCAACGTGGTGGCCGCGGTCGTCTTCCTCGTGCGCGGTCACCTCGCCCAAGAGGCCATCTACATGATCCTGATCGGCACCTTGGTCGGCGGATGGTTGGGCACCGTGGTCATCCGTCGGCTCCAGCCCGGCACCGTCCGTTGGCTCATCGTCGCCATCGGGGCGGCGACAACGGTACACCTCGCACTCGGTGCGTGAGTAGCGAATTGTTGACTATTCCACTAGGATTTGTTGGATGAAACGGCTGCTCTCGTTCCCGAACCCCGTCAACGACGCCGCGGCGCGCACGGTCGCCCTCGGCGTGGTCGCCATGGCGCTCGTCGCCCTGGTCGGAGACGTGCGCTGGATGATGGTCCCGCTCGCCTACGGTTTTCTCGCGCGCGTGCTCACGGGACCGACGCTCTCACCACTCGGCCAGTTCGCGACGCGTGTCGCCGGACCTCGACTGTCGTCCTGGCGACGCGAGGTGCCCGGTCCACCCAAACGCTTCGCCCAGGGAATCGGCGCCGTGCTCACGCTCGTCACGATCGTGGTGTGGTTGAGC
>JAJZSM010000292.1 GCA_021849765.1 Actinomycetes bacterium
GGTTCTTGCCGACCGTCAGGTTGACGCCGGTCTTACCACCGATCGCCGCGTCCACCTGTCCGACCAGGGACGTCGGTACCTGGACCACACCGACGCCGCGCAGGTACACCGCCGCAGCGAAGCCCGCGAGATCGGTCACCGCACCACCGCCGACACCCACCACGATGTCGTCGCGCGACAGACCCAGCGAGACGAACCGTTCGCAGAGATACTCCACCGCCGCCATGGTCTTGGCCGTCTCCCCGTCTGGGACCACCACTACGTGCTGATCAAGGCCGCAGTCCAGCTCGAACCAGGGCTGGTCCACGAGGCCCGCCGAGGTCACGATCGCCGCGGTCCGTGCCCGCGGGGCGCGCGAAGCGATCAGCCCCGCGAGCTCACGTCTTGCGCCGGCACCGGTACGGACCTCGTAGCCGCGATCGCCCAGGGTGACGTCGAATTTCATGAGGCCATCATCGCACGCAACACGTCCTCCACCACGACCTCGATTGGTCCCGCGGCGTCGATTCGCGCTCGAGCGACGTCGCGATACCAGGCGCCGCGCCGCGCCCGCAGGGCAGCTATCGCCGAACGTGCGTCACCGGCGAGCAGTGGTCGGTCGCCGTCTCCCACCCGCGACACGAGAACGTCATCAGGTGCATCGAGCCAGAGGGTGAGCTGGGCGGCGAGGATCTGACGGGCGGCCTCGCTCTCGACGACGCCACCGCCGGTGGACACGACGTCCTCGTGCGCGACACTCGCGGACAAGGCCGCGACCTCGTCGAGGCGAAAACGCGATTCGCCCACCGCACGTAGGTGATCAGGGGCCGGCGACGCCACCATGGCCGCGAGCACCTCATCGGTGTCTATGGCCCGACAGCCCAGTCGCGCTCCCACGGCGCGCGCCACGGTCGTCTTACCCGCGCCGGGCAGGCCGACCAAGACCAACCGGGCCACGACTACTCGCGCGCCGAGGGCGCCGCACCGAGTTGTTCGACGTAGGAGCGGCAGTTGCGCGAGAACTCCGCCACCGAATCGCCACCGAACTTGCGCTGGGTCTCACTCGCGAGCACGAGCGCGGTCATCGCCTCGGCGACCACGCCCAGCGCGGGAACGGCGGTGACGTCAGTGCGCTCTTTGAACGAGACTGTCGACTCGCCCGTCGCCAGGTCGACCGTCTCCAGCACCGGTCGATTCAACGTCGCGAGTGGCTTCATCGCGACCTTGGCGATAATCGGTGCGCCCGACGAGATCCCACCCTCGAGACCACCTGCGTGGTCAGAGCGACGGGCGTATCCCCCGCCGCTCGACGCCGCCTCGTCGCGGACGATCGCGTCGTGGGCCACGCTGCCGCGCTGGGACGCCTGGACCATCCCGTCACCGATCTCCACCGCCTTGACCGCCTGGATGCTCATGAGCGCCCCGGCGAGCAGCCCGTCGAGCTTACGGTCCCAGTGAACGTGACTGCCGATTCCGACCGGCACGCCGAAGGCGATGACCTCGGCGATACCACCGAGGGAGTCTCCCTGCTTGGCGGCCGCCTTGATCTCGGCGATCATCGACTGGGCCGTCGCCTCGTCGAAGCACCGCACCTCATTCTGGTCGACCGTCGCGAGGTCGTCGACCGAAGGGCGCCGGTCCGCGGGTGCGGCCACCGACCCGATGCGCACGACGTGGCTGATCACCGAGATACCGATGGTCGCCAACAGTGACTTCGCGAGCGAGCCCGCCACGACCCGGGCGGCGGTCTCGCGTGCGCTCGCGCGCTCGAGCACGTCACGAGCGTCGTCGAAGCCGTACTTCTGCATCCCGGCGAGGTCGGCGTGCCCCGGTCGAGGCGCCGTGAGTTTCTTGCTAGGCGCGCCCGGGGCTGCGGACATCTCGAGCTCCCACTTGGGCCACTCGGAGTTAAGGATCTCGATAGCGATGGGTGAGCCAAGGGTGCGCCCGTGACGGATCCCCCCGGTCAGGCGCAACACGTCGCGTTCGAAGCGCATCCGCGGGCCCCGACCGAAACCGAGCCGACGCCTCGCCAGCTCGTCGGCGATCTCCTCTTCGCGGATCTCGAGACCCGACGGCAAGCCCTCGACGATGACCGTCAAGGACGGTCCATGACTCTCACCCGCGGTCAGGAATCGCAACATCGCACGATTCTAGGGCAGCCGGCTCGAATCGTTAATGGTCGTCGGAGTAGAACGGGTTCACGCCTGAGGCGTGGTCGGTCACATCGACGACGCTCGTCAGTTCCGGTATGGCTTCGACGAGCGCGGTCTCGATCCCCTGGGACAACGTCATTCGACTGAGTGAGCACCCCTGGCACCCGCCACCCATCATGATGTAGGCGACCCGCTTCTCCTCATCCAGAGCGACCAGGTCGGCGTTACCGCCGTGAGCCGCGATGGAGGGGTTGATCGTTGACTCGAGGACTTCGATCGCGCGCTTGGCGAGTGGTCCGTCGACGCCGAAGGCGATGATGTCCGCCGGCACCCCGGGGTGTAACTCCTCGGCGGTGGGCGTGTTCGGGTTGACGAGGATCAGGCCACCCCCGCCGTCTGGTGCGAACTCCAGTCGGCTGCCTCGCAGCCTCGCCACGCTCGCCGCCGGCACGACGATTGTCACGTCGCCGTCGCGTCCGATGGCCGCGTCGGCGGGCGCATCCACGCGGTCTGAGAAATAGAGGTCATAGGTGTACCCACCCGAACGGGTACCCGTCACCTCGATGAACAGGGCCAGATCCTCGCTGCGCTGCTCGTTGGCGAGCGCGTCGATCACCACGTTGCGCGCTTCATCGGTCAGAGTGAGGACGTCAAATGTCTCGACGGTAGTCATGACCAAAGTCTAGGGGCGACGTGCTCGACCTGACCTCGGAGTAGTTTCGTGCCGTGACTTCGATACCTCCCGACGCCCAC
>JAJZSM010000293.1 GCA_021849765.1 Actinomycetes bacterium
CGGCGATCGAGCTCTCGCAGGTCACGGGCCTCGTAGATCGACATGAGCTGGTCTGTCCAGCCGGGCGAGACCATCAGGCGCGCGAGCAAACGCCAGGTCGCCGCCTCGCAGCCCATCTCTTCGCGCAGTTCGCGTTGGGCGGTGGCGAGGGCATCCTCGCCGACCACGTCGCAGGTGCCGGCCGGGATCTCGAGTGTGGTGCGATCCATCGTCGCCCGAAACTGGCGCAGCACGCCAATCTCACCGGCGTCGTTGATCGCGAGGATCGCCACCGCCCCGCGATGGCGCGCCACGTCTCGCTCGAAGGCCTGCCCGCCGTGGGCGACGCTGACGCGTTCAACGTCAAAGACGTAGGAGTGAAGTAACGGCACACTGGACGTGACGCGAAACCCGTCGCTCACAGCGACAGATCGACCGAGGCGGGGTTCAAGATGTGCGGTTCGCGGCCCTCGGCGCGCGCGAGCGCCGCGGTGATCAAGCCAAGGAACAAGGGGTGCGGTCGGTCCGGACGCGACTTGAACTCCGGATGAGCCTGGGTGCCGACGAAGTAGGAGTGCTCGGGCACCTCGACGAACTCGACGAGGCGACCGTCGGGCGACGTGCCCGAACAACGCATGCCGGCCTCTTCGAACTGGGCGCGATAGCGCGAGTTGAACTCGTAACGGTGCCGGTGGCGCTCGGAGACGACAGTCGATCCGTAGAGGCCCGCCACCACGGATCCCTCGTCGAGCATTGCCGGATAGGCGCCCAATCGCATCGTGCCGCCCAAGTCGGCGATGTCCATCTGCTCGGCCATCAGCGCGATGACCGGGGCCGACGTCGTCAGGGAGATCTCGGTCGAGTGCGCGTCGGTCATGCCGAGTTGGTGTCGCGCGAACTCGACGACCATCACCTGCATGCCCAGACAGATGCCCAGGTAGGGGATGTCGTTCTCTCGAGCGATGCGCGCGGCGGCCACCATGCCCTCAAAGCCGCGCTCGCCGAAACCGCCCGGCACGATGATCGCGTCCAGACGACGCAGTCGGTCAGCGTCGATCTCCGAAGGCACGCGTTCGGCCTCGAGCCACTCGACAGTGGTCTTAGCCCCCACTGCGTAGCCGGCGTGGCGAATCGCCTCGTTGACTGAGAGGTAGGCGTCGGGCATGGTCACGTACTTGCCCACCACGCCGACGCGCAAGGTCGTAGAGGTCCCGTTCACTCGGCGAACGACTTCCTGCCAGGCTGACAGGTCGATCGGGTGGTCGGCCACGTCGATGCCCAGCGTCCTAAGGACGATCGCGTCAAGTCCCTCGTCGAGCAGGTTGATCGGAATGTCGTAGATGCTGGGCGCATCGACGCACGAGATGACCGCCTCGATGGGCACGTCGCACAGCAGGGAGATCTTGCGCTTCAAGCCGTCCGAGATGGGCTGATCGCTGCGACAGACGATGGCATCGGGCTGAATACCGCGCGAGCGCAGCTCGGTCACCGAGTGCTGGGTCGGCTTGGTTTTCTGCTCACCCGAGGGCGCGAGGTAGGGCACCAGGGTGAGGTGCACGTAGCAGACGTTGTCGCGACCGGCGTCTCGGCGGTATTGGCGGATCGACTCGATGAACGGCACGATCTCGATGTCGCCAACCGTTCCGCCGATCTCGACGATGACGACGTCGGCGCCGAGGGCTCCCAAGCGGCGGATGCGCTCCTTAATTTCGTCGGTGATGTGGGGAATCACTTGGACGGTCTTGCCCAAGTAGTCGCCGCGGCGCTCCTTGGCGATGACGTTCGAGTAGATCGAGCCCGTCGTGGTGTTGGACATCTTGGAGAGGGACTCGTCGATGAAGCGCTCGTAGTGCCCGAGGTCGAGATCGGTCTCTCCCCCGTCGTCGGTAACGAAGACCTCACCGTGTTCACCGGGGTTCATCGTGCCGGGATCAACGTTCAAGTAGGGGTCCAACTTGCACATCGTGACCTTGAGGCCCCGCGACTTGAGAAGGCGCCCGAGCGACGAGGCTGTCAGCCCTTTACCGAGCGAACTGGAGACGCCTCCGGTGACAAACACGAACTTGGTCACCTTGCCCGCACTCTCCACGGAAGCACATCCTAGTCAGGCGCTCTGACGCGTCGGACGTTTAACGCTGTTACAAAGATGTTTCGAGCAATCGGGTCGCGAGCGCGCGGGATTCGGCGGCGTCGGAGTCACCGGCCAGCATCCGGGCGATTTCGCCCACGCGGGCCTCGCCGGTCACCTCGCGCACCACCGTGCTGGTGCGGCCTTCGAGAACCGACTTCTCGACCACAAAGTGGTGCTGGGCGCGGGCGGCGACCGTGGCCAGGTGCGTCACCGCGAGGACCTGTTGTCGCGTGCCGAGTTCGGCGAGACACTCGCCGATCTGCTGGGCCACCTGGCCACCGAGGCCCGCGTCGACCTCGTCGAAGACCGCCACCGCGTCGTCGCCCACCGTCTCAAGGGCGATCGCCAGGAGAACTCGGCTCAGCTCACCGCCGCTCGCTACTCCCGACACCGAGCCCTCCGCCTGACCCACTCCGGCGCGAAAGAGCAGGTCGACGTCACCGCCGTCGACGCCATCAACCGTGACACGCAGGCTGGCACCGGCGAGCGCCACGCGGGGCAACTGAGCGGCCAGGGCGCTCTCCAGAGCCCGCGCTGCCGCGCGGCGCGCGCCGAGCAGGCGGGCGCACTCGGCGGCCTCGCGCTGTTTCAGCCCTTCAATCAGGGAAGACAACTCGTCGCGCCGGATCGCGGCCCCTCGCAGCTCGTCCCGGCGTGCTGCGAATCGCTCCCGGGAGGCGAGTGCCTCGTCGAGCGTGCCGTACTTTCGCGCGAGGGTACTCAGCACCCCCACCCGGTTCTCGATCTCGTAGAGGCGCGCCTCGTCGACCAGG
>JAJZSM010000294.1 GCA_021849765.1 Actinomycetes bacterium
CATCGCCCCCCAGGCGATCGCGACGATCGGCGACATGCACAACGACGTGGCGATGTTCGAGGTGTCCGGTTTCAGCGTGGCGATGGGCAACGCCGACCCCGACGTGCAGCGCGCCGCGCACGTCGTCACCGCTACCAATGCCGAGGAGGGGTTCGCACGGGCCGTCGCGGATTTCATACTGAGCTGACCCCCCACCCGACGACCGCCGGGTCGATGGATGAGGCGACGCCTCGATCTGCGCGTCGAGCCGTCGCGGTACCGAGCGTCACGTCACTACCACCGTCTCGCCGTTTTACGATGACCGGCATCGCCGCGCACCGACGCGGCCAACCCCGCCAGAGCCGACGACCGTGGTGACGCTCATCGTCTTGATCGTCGCCGTCGCGATCGTCGCGTTCGTCTTCTACTGGTCGGGTCGTTACGGCGGACGAGCGAAGCCGGGCACGTCACTTCGTCGCGGGCCGCGTTCGCATACGACGGCGCGGGGACGTCCGAAGGTCGGCTACGACCGGCGCGAGGACGCCGAGGCCCGCGCCCGTCTGCTGTCCAAACGCGACGGGGCACCGATGAACGTCTATCAGTGCGCCGTCTGTGCGAAGTGGCACGTCGGTCATAGCAAGTGATCCAGCGCGAGCGCCCGCGGCCCCCGTTGGTCCACCGGACGCCGCGACCAAGCCGACCCCTGGTGGCCGGGGACGATCAGGCGATGTTCGCCCGCAGGCCGCGCACCACGGGACGTCCGGCACTGACCCAGCTGCTCGTGCCACCGATGACCGCACGCACGTCGTGACCGATCCGAGCGAAGTGCGCCGCGGCGACTCGGCTCCGGCTGCCGCTCTGGCAGATCACGTAGATCGGGGGACCAATCGGCAGTTCGCGCGCCACGTCGGGCACGGTGCTGAGCGGGACGAGCCGTGCACCGGGGACGTGACCGGCCTCGTACTCGTGGGGCTCACGCACGTCGAGGACGTGGGCACCGTCGGCGTGGGCGGCGATGAACGTACGGACGTCGACTTCAGAAATCACTGATTACCTCCTGTGGGACGCTGGTTGAGTATACCCCATGGGGTATACGGATCAATCGTCTCCGTTCGACGTCGACCGGCGAACGCGTCGGCGCAGCCGGTATCCGCAGGTCGCGATGGTACGCTGTGGTCGCTGTACAACGGGAGCTCGGACGTACCGGGCTGAGAGGGTGGTTGGCCTACGGGCCGCAGTGCCACCGACCGTCGAACTTGTCCGGGTAATGCCGGCGTAAGGAGGTCATGGTGACCAGCCAGCCAGATTCGTCATTCACATTGGTTTCGGGGGACCGCCACGCCGAAGTGCCGCGGACCCTCGTCGAGCCCGTCCCCCAACCCCTCGGGATCATCGATCAGTTCGGGCTGTGGGGCAACCTCGGCGTCAGTCTGCTCGGCTTCACCGGCGCCATCTTCGTCCTGCAGCCCAACGGCGGCGGGACCCCCGAACTCTCCCTGCTCGCCGCGCTGACAGCGATCCTGCTCGGCACGGTGCTCGGCACCCTCGCGATCGCGTTCTCCGGCGTGGCCGGTGCGCGCACGGGTGCGCCGGCCATGGTCCTGCTCCGGGGCGTCTTCGGGAGTCGGCTGTCCTACCTACCGACCTTGATCAACATTGTGCAGCTGCTGGGGTGGGGGATCTTCGAGCTCGTCACCATCGCGACGGCCGCGCGAACCGTCGAGCCAGGTCTCGCCCAGTGGGCCTACGTGCTCATCGCGGGGGTGATCACGGGGCTCTTGACCCTGTACCCGCTCGGGGCGATCCGTATCCTGCGACGCATCGCCACGCCGGCGGTGCTGGTGGTGCTCGTCTACCTCTTCGTCGAGCTGCTTCGTCACCCGATGCCGGCACTCACCCACGGCACCTGGACGGGCTTCTGGGCGGCGACCGACACGGTCATCGCCGTCGCGATCTCCTTCGCCCCGCTCGCCGCCGACTACACGCGTCACTCGCGCACGCCCCGCACGGCCTTCTGGGGCGCCTTCGTCGGCTACGGCGTCACCCAGGTGCTCTGCTACGTGATCGGCCTGGTGGCCCTCGTGACCGTGGCGCGCTCGCCGTCGGACATCTACGGCGCTTTCATCGCCGTGCCCCTCGGAACCCTCGCCTTCGCGCTGCTCGCCGCGCGCGAACTCGACCAGTCCTTCGCGGACGTGTACTCCACCGTCGTCTCGATCCAGAACCTGCGGCCCCTCTGGGACCGGCGCGTGCTCGCACTCATCGTGTCCGCGCTCACCACGGCGCTCGCCCTCGGGATCAACATCGCCGACTACGAGAACTTCCTCGTGCTGCTCGGATCGGTGTTCGTCCCACTGACCGCGGTGTTCATCGTCGACTTCTTCCTGCTCTCCAAGGGGCACCTCAACCTCTCGTCGCGGGCCCAGAGCCGCTCGACGATGCTCGTTCCCTGGGCGATCGGCTTCGTCATCTACCAGCTGATCAACCCCGGCTACATCGGCTGGTGGGTCGCGATGTGGGCGCACATCGCGACCGCGCTGCACTTCCACGCGCCGAGTTGGATGTCGGCCTCGCTCTCATCCTTCGTGGTGTCAGTGGTCGCCACGCTGCTCACCGGCGCGCTCGTCAACCTGCGCGCGCGCCGCACCGAGCCGCTTCGCGTCGAGGTCGACGCCGAGGCATGACCACGTCCGGCGACGAACGGACTCAGCCCGACGGACTCGTCCACGGGATGGTGAACGACCTCGTCGTCCCCGACTGGCCGGCGATCACCGAGGCGGAGGCCTCCGAGGTCCTCGGCCACTACGTCGAGGACCCCTCGCGAGCGAACGTCGCGACGGTGCTCTGGCGCAGCCCGCGCCCGATGTCGGCCGCGGCGCTCGTCGAGTTGGAAAGCCGGACGT
>JAJZSM010000295.1 GCA_021849765.1 Actinomycetes bacterium
GGTGCTCGACGGTGCGACGCTCGACGGCAAAGACGTGGGACTGCAGGAGTGACGAGACCGCGGTGATGCGAAAGTCGTCGCTCACGCGGTGGCGTCGACCGACGTGGGGTCGATGATGTGTGGCTCACGACCCTCGGCGCGCGACGCGGCGGCCGTCACCAACCCGAGGAACAGCGGGTGCGGCCGGTCGGGTCGCGACTTGAACTCGGGGTGGGCCTGGGTACCCACGAAGTAGGGGTGCTCGGGCAGCTCGACGAACTCGACGAGACGTCCGTCGGGCGAGGTGCCCGAGCAGCGCATGCCCGCCGACTCGAACTGCTCGCGGTAGCGCGCGTTGAACTCGTAGCGGTGGCGGTGACGCTCCGAGACGACCGTCGTGCCGTAGAGGCCAGCGACGATCGAGCCCTCGTCGAGCATGGCCGGGCAGGCACCGAGGCGCATCGTGCCCCCGAGGTCCGTCACGTCCATCTGCTCGGCCATCAGGGCAATCACCGGCGCCGAGGTGGCGAGGGAGAACTCGGTCGAGTGCGCGTCGCTCAGTCCCAACTGGTGCCGGGCGAACTCGACGACCATGATCTGCATCCCCAGGCAGATCCCCAGGTACGGGATCTGCTGTTCGCGCGCGATCCGCGCGGCCGCGATCATGCCCTCGATGCCGCGCTCGCCGAAGCCGCCGGGCACGATGATCCCGTCGAGCTGGCGCAGGCGATCCGAGTCGATCTCCGTGGGGACCCGCTCGGCCTCCAGCCACTCGATCTTGGTCGTCGCGCCGATGGCGAAACCGGCGTGGCGGATCGACTCGGCGACCGAGAGGTACGCATCGGGCATCGTGACGTACTTGCCCACGACGCCGATACGCAGGGTCTTGGTGGTGTTGTGCACGCGATGCACGACCGCGTTCCACGGCGCGAGGTCGATCGGATGCTCCTCGAGGTCGATCCCGAGGGTCTGACAGACGATCGAGTCGAGCCCCTCACGGTGCAGGGTGCCGGGGATGTCGTAGATGCTCGCCTCGTCCACGGCCGAGACGACCGCCTGGATCGGCACGTCACAGAGCAAGGAGATCTTGCGCTTGAGGCCGTCCGAGATCGGCTGGTCACTCCGACAGACGATGACGTCGGGCTGGATGCCGCGCGAGCGCAGCTCGGTCACCGAGTGCTGGGTCGGCTTGGTCTTCTGCTCGCCCGAGGGCGCAAGGTAGGGAACCAGCGTGAGGTGCACGTAGCAGACGTTGCCGCGCCCGGCGTCGCGCCGGTACTGGCGGATCGATTCGATGAAGGGCACGATCTCGATGTCGCCGACCGTGCCGCCGATCTCGACGATCACGACGTCGGCGCCCATCGCGCCAACACGGCGGATCCGTTCCTTGATCTCGTCGGTGATGTGCGGGATGACCTGGACGGTCTTGCCCAAATAGTCGCCGCGGCGCTCCTTGGCGATGACGTTCGAGTAGACCGAACCGGTCGTGGTATTAGAGGTCCGCGTGAGCGATTCGTCGATGAACCGCTCGTAGTGGCCGAGGTCGAGGTCGGTCTCGCCACCATCGTCGGTCACGAACACTTCACCGTGCTCACCAGGGTTCATGGTCCCCGGGTCCACGTTGAGGTAGGGGTCCAACTTGCACATCGTGACCTTCAAGCCACGCGATTTGAGTAGTCGTCCCAGCGAAGAAGCAGTCAGGCCCTTGCCGAGGGAACTCGACACTCCGCCGGTGACAAACACGAACTTGGTCATGCATTCACCGTTGTGTCCACGGACTCCCAGTGTAGCGAACAAAGCGGTGCGCTCGAACCATCACGAAGCGGCGCTTAACATCCGCTCAGCCAAGGCGCGTGCCTCGTCACTGAGGTGGTCGCCCGCGAGCATCCTGGCGATCTCACCGACGCGATCGGAGCCGGTCACCTCGCGCACCGTCGTCGTGGTGGAGCCGTCGGCGACCACTTTCTCGATGACGAACTGGTGGTCGGCGCGCGCGGCTACCGAGGCGAGGTGGGTAACGGCCAAGACCTGGCGGCCGCGGGCGACCTCGGCGAGACAGTCCCCGATCCTCTCGGCGACCTGGCCACCGATCCCGGCGTCGACTTCGTCGAACACGGTGACGACGCCGTCACTCGCGCTCACGAGCGCGATCGCGAGCAGGAGTCGGCTCAGCTCCCCACCGCTCGCGAGTGTCTGCACCGGGCCCTCCGGCCGCCCGGGATTGGGCGCAAAGAGCAGTTGCGCCTCGGCACCGTCGGCGCCGTCGACGACCACGCGCACCGAGGCGTTCGGAAGTGCCACGCGGTGCAGTTGGGCCGTCACGGCGTCACTCAGCGCCACGGCGGCCGCGCTTCGTTCGCGCCGGGCCGTGGCCGCGAGGGCGGTCTCGCGCGCGAGCAGTTCCTGTAGTTCCTGGTCGAGAGCTAGAAGTCGTACCTCGGCGCCGACGAGACGACCGCGTTCGCCGTGGAGCGCTTCGCGCGCGAGCACCGCGTCAGCCAGCGAGCCACCGTACTTACGCGCGAGACGCTGGAGCAACGCAATGCGCGCTTCGAGGCGCGCCACGGTCTCGGGGTCCACGTCGTCGCGCTCGGCGAAATCGCGCAGGTCGTGCAGCGCCTCACGAGCCGACGTGAGCGCCTCGCGCAGGGTCGTTACCGTGTCCTCGAGTCCCGCCACCGGGGTAAGGGCGCCGATAGTGCGGGCAAAGGACGCCAGCACCGCTTCCTCCCGATCGCCGTCCAGTCCCTCGATGGCCGCAAGGACCGCCGCTCGGCTGTCGCGCACCGACGACCAGATGCGCAACTGGTCAAGCGCCTCGTCAAGTTCGGTGGCTGAGGTCAACGTCGCCGACTCGAGCTCCTC
>JAJZSM010000296.1 GCA_021849765.1 Actinomycetes bacterium
GTGGATGCGTCACCTCAAGGGTCTTCACATGACGAGCTTCGAGGCTCGCCTGCGCCGACAGTCGGGAACGTACTCCTACTTCGCCATCACGGTGCGCGAGGTCACGACCGATGATGGCACGACTGAACTAATCGGCAGCCTTCACAACATCGACGAAGAAGTTGCCCATCGCCAGTCCGCGCAGCTGCTCAGCGAGCGCTACCAGCTCATCGCTGAGAACTCACTCGACGTCGTCGTGGTGGGCGATCCCGACGGCAGGATCGTGTGGATCTTCGACACGGTGTACCAACTGCTCGGCTGGCGCCCCGACGAGATGATCGGGCGCTACACCGATGAATTCATCCACCCCGACGACCTCGCGGACGCGGAGACGAACCGCGCCGCAATGCTCGACGGGGCACGAATCACCACCGAGGTCCGGATGCGTCGAGCCGACGGCACCTACCGATGGCTCTCGATCTCGGGCCGCGACGTCCCTGACCGGATGGGAGCGACGGTGACGAGGATCGTCTCGTGGCGTGACGCCGAGGCGCAAGTCGCCCAGCGTGCGGCAATGGCCGCCTCAGAGGCGCAGTACCGGCTCCTCGCCGAGAACGCCTCGGACGTTATCTGGCGAACGGACGTGAATGGACTGATCGAGTGGGTCTCACCGTCGGTCACCCAGACGCTCGGTTGGCCGCCCGAGGCACTCATCGGACGCGGCGTATCGGACCTCCTCTGTGACGACGAGGCCGTCGCCGCACGTCTCGAAGCACGCACGGTCGCGGCCAATGGGTCGACGGTGGCCCCGTTCGAGTGCCAGTATCGCACTTCGTCTGGCGCACGGCGCTGGATGCGCACCGAACTACGCGGCATTTTCGACGACACGGGCCAGTTCCACGGCGCAGTCACCAGCCTGCACGATATCGAGGCACTCGTGCAACGCCGCCGTGCGTTCAACGCACTCGCCATCGGCAACGCGATCTTGGTGCGCGCGGTGAACGACCACGACCTCTTGAATCAGCTCTGCCAGAATCTGGTGGACGAAGGCGGCTACCTGCTCGCCTGGTACGGCCGCCCGGTGCACGACCGTGCGCAGTCCATCGAAGTCGTCGCCTCATCGCATGGACACCGGGACTATCTCGACTCGATCGCACTGTCGTGGGGCGACAACGAGTTTGGCCAGGGTCCCGCCGGCCGCTCGCTGCGAATCGGTGAGACCTTCTTCGTGAACGACGTGACTGCCTCGGCCAATTTCTTGCCGTGGTCAAACGCGGCGACAGACCGGGGATTCCACTCCTCCATCGGCATCCCCGTCTTCGTAGACGGCTTCCTCGACGGCTCCTTCAGCGTCTACGCCGGCGAGACCGACGCCTTCGATGTCGCGACGATCACCACGCTCGAGGACCTCGCGCTGCAAGTCGGGGTCGGCCTACAGCGCCTGCGCGAACAAGAGCGGCTCGCGCGGGCACTCCACGAGAGCAACCTGCTCAACACCGCGATCGATCAGGCGGCCGAAGCCGTGCTCATCACCGACTCGACGGGTCGCATCCTCTACGCCAACCCCGCTTCAACCGCGACCAGTGGGTACGACGCCGCGGAGTTGATAGGCGCGACCCCGTCGATATTCGCGAGTGGCGTCCACGGGCGGAACTTCTACCGCGACCTCTGGGACAGTCTCAACCAGGGTCGGTCGTGGCACGGCGTGATCACCAACCGCCGCAAGAATGGTGAGCTCTACGACGAGGAGACGACGATCTCCCCGGTCTTCGGCGAGGCCAATGAGGTGATGGCCTACGTGGCGGTGAAACGGGACCTGAGCGTCGAGCGCCGTCTCGAGGCCCACGTGGACCGTGGGAACCGCGACGCCCAGGACCTGGCGAACCTGATGCGCGAGGTGCGCCCTTCGGACTCGCTCCAGTCAACGGCGGCGGCTTTCTGTCAGGCGCTGCTGCGACTCAACTTCATCGACGCGGCGGCACTCTTCGTGCGGCGAAGCGACGAGGACTTCGTCGTCGGCGGGTCCGCCGGCATCACACTGTCCGAACTCGAACCCGGCCGCTCCGTTGCGGTCCTCAGCCCGGCGATGTTTCTCGCCCGCAGCGTCGAAGGGGCGTGGTGGGTAGACCTCGCCGAGCCGGGTGACTTCGTGAACGAACCCCTCGTGCGCGCCATCCAGGCCGCCGGTATCGAGTCGGTGACGATCGCGCCGGTGCGCTGGGATGGTGAGATCGTCGGCCTGCTCGCGACCGGTTCGTGTGATCGAGCGAGTGTTCCCTTCACGCCCTCGCGTCTGCCGCTGTACGAGGAGTTGGGCTCATTCGCGGGCGGGCTCGTCGGCTCCCAGGCCGAGACGGCCCGCTACCTCGACGCGACCAAGGCGACGATCCGCATCATCATCGAGGACAAACTCTTCCACCCCGTCTTCCAACCCGTCGTCGCGCTCGACGACGGGTCGGTCGTGGGCTACGAGGCGCTCACCCGCTTCGAGGATGGCCAGGCGCCTGACGAGCACTTCGCCATCGCGGCATCCGTCGACATGGGCGTCGAGCTCGAGGTCGCCTGCGCGAAGGCCGCCGTCCACGAGGCGACGCGACTGCCCGACGGCTCGTGGATCAGCCTCAACTTCTCGCCCACGGTCGCCGCCGGCGAGCAAGCCCACCGGATCATTGTCGGCGCCGATCGCGCCGTCGCCATCGAGATCACCGAGCACGCGCGGATCGACAATTTCGACGAGATCCGCCACGCCGTCACCTCGGTGGCGGGTTGTCAACTCTTCGTCGACGACGCGGGTGCGGGCTACGCGGGGCTGCACCACATCCTCGAACTGCACCCCGACGTCGTCAAGCTCGAC
>JAJZSM010000297.1 GCA_021849765.1 Actinomycetes bacterium
GTCGCGGTAACGCTCGGGCTCCTCGACGAACGGCATGTGACTCGACTCCTCAAAGACTGTCCAGCGTACGTCGGCGATGCGGTCGTAGAAGGGCTGAACCGTCACCGGAGTCGCCTCATCATGTCGACCCGAGATAAGCAGCGTCGGTGCGACGATCGAGCCCAGCCGTTCGATGATCGACCACGTGCGCAGGCTGCCGATGCAGTAGAACTCATTGGGTCCGTTCATCGTGTGATAGACGGTGGGGTCCTCGTTGAGTTGGGTCATGGTGGCGACAACCTCTGGCGGGTTGGGCAGCACCCGACAGACGTGGCGGTCGTAGAACACCTGGGTCGCCGCGAGGTACGCCGGGTCATCGGTCGTGCCGTTCGCCTCGTGGCGATCGAGCGCTTCACGCGCGTCGTCGGGGAGGTCTTGGCGGAGCCGGTTCGCCTCGGCGACCCAGAGGTCCATCGAGGCCGGCGAGTTGCTGATCACCAGTGACTGGAGCCCGGAGGGTCGCGTGACGGCGTACTCGGCACCGAGCATGCCGCCCCACGACTGGCCGAGCAGGTGGTGGGGTCCCACGTCGAGTTTGTCCAGCAGGTTCGTTAACTCCTCGAGGAAGCGCTCGACGGTCCAGAATTCGGCCCCTCGATCCCTGAGGTGGGTCGAGTTGCCACAACCGAGCTGGTCGTAGTGGATCACCGGCCGTCCAGTCGAGGCGAGACTGGCGATCTCGAGGAGGTAGTTGTGCGCCGCGCCAGGTCCGCCGTGCAGGACCACGAGGGGGACCTGTCCTCCCTCGAGGTCGCCCGTGACCCGGTACCAGGTCTCGTAGGGACCGAAGTCGACGGTGCCAGTGCGTGACGGCTCGAGGATCATGTGGCGACCTTATCCGACTGGTCACACTGCACTAAGCCGATGGTCCGAGTGATTTTTAGCGAGTCATTATGTTGTGGCGTCGTTCCCCCGCAACGACGTTGGTAGCGTTGCAGTGCACGTTTTCGATGCTCGACGACACGAGGCACCGCTCCACCATGGCACGACGAACCCCCCTTCACGCACGGCCCCGCGAGCGCTCGCGCACGACCCCCGAACGTGGCACGCGCACTCGTTCGCGTCGCCCCGGCGTCGAAGGCAACACCCGACTGACGAGTTCGTTGGGCGCGGTCCTGCTCGTGCTGCTCTTCCTCGAAGGTCTCACGATCGTCAGCATCGGGTCGCTGCTCACCCCGCACATCGTCATCGGGGTCCTACTGATCCCGCCGGTACTGCTCAAGATCGGGTCGACCTCGTGGCGGATGGTCCGGTACTACATGGGCCATCGCGAGTACCGGCGCAAGGGTCCACCTGCCCCGCTCCTGCGGATCCTCGGCCCCGTCATCGTGGTACTCACGGTGGTGTTGCTCGCCTCGGGTGTCGGGCTGGTCGTCGGAGCGCCCACCTCGTGGCGTCCGCAACTGTTCACGATTCACCGGGCGTCGTTCGTCCTGTGGTTCGCGGCGATGGCCATTCACGTCCTCGGGCACCTCGTCGAGACCGCTCGATTCGCACCGCGCGACTTCATCCCCTATACGCGACGCCAGGTCAACGGCGCGTCGTCTCGTCAGTGGGCGCTCGCCGCGGCGCTGACCGTCGGCGTGATCGCCGCGTTCGCCGTCCTTCCCTACGCCGCGAACTGGCGCGCCAGCTTCTTCGGCTGAGCTACTGACGCGCGAGGGGTACTGAACCGCCAGGCTCGACCGAGACGACACGCGCGGTCGCCTCGCGGTCCACGAGGTATCGTGCCACTTCCTCGGGCGTGCCCGCCAGCAGCGGGAACGTTCCGAAGTGGATTGGCGTGAACCTCGAGACGCCGAGCAGCATCACTGCGTACGCCGCCTCGCGCGGTCCCATGTTGTAGTGACCGTCGATCGGCATCAGCGCGATCTCGGGTGCGTAGAGCTCACGGATCAATGCCATGTCCCCGAAGACGTTGGTGTCGCCCGACATGTACACGGGCCCGCCACTGCCCTCGGGCAGGTGGGCGATGAATCCGACCGGGTTCCCGCCATAGATGTTGGCCACACCTTCGCCGGCCGCCACGCCACAGGAATGGTCCGCGGTGACCATGGTCAGCCCGATGTCAGCGACCCGCACAGTACCGCCCTTGTTCATCTCGACGATGTTGGCAAGACCCTGGGTCGCGAAATAGGCCGCCATCTCGGGCACGCACACCACCGTGGCGCCCGTGGCCAGCGCCAAGGGGACCACCGAGCCCATGTGGTCGAAGTGGCCGTGGGTCACCGCGATCACGTCCACCGACCCGACGCCGTCCATCGACACCGGGCTCTTCGGGTTCTCGAACCACGGGTCGAAGACCACCCGCGTCCCCGTCGACGTGACCATCAGTACCGTGGCGTGCCCCAACCACGTCAGCGTCCCCGGCTCGCCGACCTGCCCCGCGCCCATCAGTTCCTCACTCATCGCGTCCATCTTCCGCCTCCAACTCTCGGTCGCTGTCCTCACGATAGGGCGAGGTTACGGGGGTGTCGCGCACCGGCCTACCATGGCCAACGAAGGAGGTAACTGTGCTCATTGTCACGACGAACGACCTGCCGGGCTACCGGATCACCGAGGTGATCGGCGAGGTGAACGGACTGACGGTGCGGACGCGCAACGTCGGCGCTCAAATCGGCGCCGCCTTGAAGGCGATCGGCGGCGGCGAGTTGCGCGGGCTCACCCAACAGCTCCAGCAGTCCCGCGGTGAGGCCCTCGACCGCATGTCCGAAGCCGCCCAGGCCCTCGGTGCGAACGCGGTGCTCGCGATGCGCTACGACTCGAATGAGTTGGCCAACACCTACCAGG
>JAJZSM010000008.1 GCA_021849765.1 Actinomycetes bacterium
TGGCGGAAGGGGGCGGTCGTCGAGTGCGCCTCGCCGCAGGCGATGCGCACGCCCACCTCGGCGCAGAGCCGCGTGTAGGCACCGAAGTCGTCGCCCTCGAAGGGCTCTTCGAACCAGAACAGGTCAAGGTCCTCGCTGCGCCGGCAGAAGTCGCGCGCGGTGCGCACCGAGTAGGCCATGCCGCCGTCGATCATCAGCTTGCGCGTCGGCCCGAGCACGTCGCGCGCGGCGCTCGCGAGCTCCACGTCGCGTCCCACGTCGCGTCCAAGCGGGCCCCAGCCGAGCTTGAGCGCCCCGAAGCCCTCGGCGACGATGCGCGTCGCGATGGCCGCCACCTCCTCGGGCGTCTCGGGCATGACCTCGCTCGCGTAGATCTCGATGTCGCGCGACTCCTCGCCGCCGAGCAGCTGGGCGACCGAGAGACCCGAGACCTGGCCGAGCAGGTCCCACAGCGCCATGTCGACCGCACTCATGGCGTGCAGCGCCGCCCCGTCGCGTCCGTAGTGGTAGCTCGCCATGAACATCCGGTCCCACAGCGGGCGGACTCGGCGCGGGTCCTCGCCAATCAGCACGTCGGCGAGGCCGCGCGCGATCGAGTGCGAGGACGGCATCGTCACGATCTCGCGCGCCACGTAGGGCGAGGTGTCACCCTCGCCGACCCCGACGAAGCCCTCGTCGGTGTGGATGCGCACGACGAAGGCGTCCTGGGTCCCGTCGGCGCGCGACGTGTCGACCTCGCCCACGCGCAGGACCATCGCTTCAACGTTGGTTATCTTCATGCCATTACCTCTCCCAAGTGTTCACGGATCATGTCGCGCGCCCGGTCGATCGACGACTCGAGGCGCTCGAGCGGGAAGCGTTGGGCGACCGCGGTGATGCTGATCGCCCCGTCGGGGACCGACTTCGAGGTCAGGAACAGCGGGATCGCGAGGCAGTTGATGCCGGCCTCGTGCTCCTCGCGGTCGACGCCGTAGCCCTCGGCGCGGATGCTCGCCAATTCCTCGTGCAGCGTCTCGGGCGTGGTCATCGTGTTGGGCGTGTACTGCACGAGCGGCGGCTCGTGGCTCGTGACGTAGGCGCGGACCTGCTCGAGGGTCGTCAGCTCGTAGGCCAGCAGCGACTTGCCCACGCCCGTGCAGTAGGCAGGGTTGCGTCCGCCGATCACCGAGGTCATCTGGTAGCGCGACTGGGGCGGCTGCACCTTGGCGAGGTAGACGACCTCGAGCCCGTCGAGGATCGCGTAGTGCGAGGTCTCGCCGAACTCCGCGGCGAGCGCGGCGAGCACCGGGCGCAGGCGTCCCACCTCGTCGAGCTCGTCGTAGTAGGAGAAGGCCAGGCGAAGCAGTCCGTAGCCGAGGCGGTAGCGGCTGTCGCGGTCCTGCTCGATCAGGTCGGCGCGGCGCAGCGCGCTGAGCGCGCGGTGCACGCTCGAGCGCGGCGAGTTCATGATGCGCGCCAGGTCGTTCAGTCCGATCCCCTCGGGGAAGGAGCCGAGCAGGTTGAGGATGGCGAGGACCCGGTCCGCCCCGTGCAGGCCGGCGGGGGCCTCGACCGCTTCGTCCCCCGCGCCTTCGATGCCCACGATCTCTGTTGTCACGCCGCCCCCGGGTCGCCTGGTGTCGTTGCCGAAACTATAGCCATTCGTCGCATAATAGGAACAGTGTTCCAATAATCAGACTCCAGGGTCCCAACCCTCGGCGTCAGCGCGCGCGAGAGACGGTCGCGACCCCTAGCGCACGGCACCGGACAACATCCCTCGGATGAACACCCGCGCGGTGGCGAAGTACAGGATCAAGGTCGGCAGCGCCCCGAGCAGCAGCCCCGCCATCAGCACCGGGATGTTCGACGTGTACTTCCCGCTCAGCTGGGCGAGCGTCGGCGTGACCATCTCGGTGTTGGGCGCGTGCAGCAGCACGAGGCTGATGAAGAGGTCGTTCCAGATGTTGAGGAAGGTCAAGATCCCCACCGTGATGATGCCGGGCTTGCCGATCGGCAGTATGACGCGCACGAAGATCTTGGCCCAACTCGCGCCGTCGACGCGCGCCGCCTCGACGACCGAGTCGGGGATGGCGCGGAAGTTCGAGCGCAGCAGATAGGTGCCGTAGGGGATGTTGATGGCGGTGTAGATGAAGATCGCCGGGGCGAAGTTGTTCGACAATCCCGTGCGCGCCACCTCCACGTAGAGCGGCAACAAAACGACGATGCCCGGCATGAACATGATCATGAGCATCGTCCAGAACAGGACGTTGCCGAGCTTGACCGGGACCTTGGTGAATACGAAGGCGGCCAGCGACGAGGCGAGGGTCGCGAGCACCACCGCGGGCACCACCACGAAGATCGAGTGCAGGATGCTCTGGAAGAACGGGATGGTGCTGAAGAGCGCGGAGTAGCTCGAGAGGCTGAGGTGCGTCGGAAGGCCGAAGGGATTGAGTTCAAAGGCCTGGGTCGTGCGCATCGAGTTGAGCGCCATGAACAGCAGCGGGTATACGGTCGTCACCCCGATGAGGCACAAGACCGCGAAGACGAGCCCGCGCGAGATCCTCGAACGCATCGCTAGGACCCCTGTTGGACTTCTCGGTTGGGGAAGAGCTTCACCTGGGCGATGGTGAGGGTCAGCACGATGAGAAAGAGCAGTAGCGCGAGCGCGGCGCCGTAGCCGAACTGCCCGTTCTCGAAGGTCGTGATGTACGTGTAGTAGTCGACGGTCGTGGTCGAGAACCCCGGACCGCCAGCGGTGATGACGTAGACGAAGGCGAAGAGCGACGTGAAAGTGTAGATGACATTGATGACGCTGAGGAACTGCAGCGAACCCGAGATCATGGGGATCGTGATCGAGCGCAGCCGGCGCCACCATGAGGCGCCGTCGATCGCCGCGGCGTCGTAGAGGGCGGTGTCGACGGTCGTCATCGCCGAGAGGATCACGACCATCCCGAAGCCGAACGACGCCCACACCAGCGCGAGGATCACCACGACCCGCGCCGACCACGGGTTGCCGAGCCAGGAGAAGTTCCCGAGGCCCACTACGCGCAGCACCTGGTCGACCGCACCACCGGGCAGGAAGAACGTGCTGAAGAGCACACCGACGATGACCGGTGAGAGCACCATTGGGATGAAGAAGAGGAAGCGGAAGATCTTCCAGCCGAGCACCTTCTCGTACACGAGTACCGCCGCCACTAGCGAGGCGGCGAGGATGAGCGGCACCGAGATCAAGAAGATCAGCGAATTGGTGAGGACCTGGTAGATGATCGGGTTGTGGAAGATCAGCTGGAAGTTCTTCAGCCCGATGAACGTGCTGGTGACCCCGTCCCAGTTGGTAAAGCTGTGCCACACCGTCGCCCCGATCGGCACGACCATGAGCCCGAGCACCAGCAGCGCCGCCGGCGCCATGGCGACGTAGGAGAAGACGTTGCGCTGCTTGCGCGTGCGCGGCGCGCCGAGCGGCGGGAAGACCCCCGCCGCCGGCGCGCCACTCGCGTTCGTCATCGCCCCCTCTGGCGCACCGGTCTCGCCACCGGGCGTCAAGGGCTCGTCAACCGCCACGGGCCATCAACCGCCGGTGGCGGCGGTGGCCAGGTACTGGCTCATCTGGGACTGCATGCTCGAGGCCGCGCTCTGGGGGCTGAGGGCCCCGGAGAACACGCCGTTGTTGGTCTGGTACCAGTACGAGTCGATGCTGCCCGGCATGACGTTGTCGAAGGCCTCGAACAGGTTGTAGTGCTGGGTGTTGATGTAGTTCGACAGGTCGGTCAGCAGCGGCTGGGCCTTGGCGAACGCGGCGTTGGCCTTGAACGAGACGTTGTTGGG
This sequence comes from Actinomycetes bacterium, assembly GCA_021849765.1. The sequence continues at coordinate 3,805 of JAJZSM010000008.1, forward strand.
CAGCTGGCCGAGCTCCTGGACCGAGAGACCCTGGACCGTCGGGGACGTGAGGAACTTGATGAGCTTCACGTCGGCGGCCACGTTCTTCGAGTTCTTGAAGATCACGTAGGAGTTGTTGGGTCCGCCCGAGAGCGACTTCATGTACTTCGAGCCCTTCAGCACCGGCACCGGGAAGAGGCCGACGTTGGTGCCGAGACCCTTGGTGATCTGGTCGTCGTAGTACTGACCAGTGATGGTCATCGCGGCCTTGCCGGCGGCGAACTGCGCCACACCCGAGGTGTAGGTCAGCGTCGCCGCGTTCGCGTTGGTGAGGCCCTGGGCGTAGAGGCCGTGCCAGGCGGTGTAGGGCTTGATCAGCAGCGGCGAATTGAGCGTCTGCTTGCCCGAGTACATGTTGAGCACCCCGTCGTTGCCCCCGAGGCCCGAGATCAGCGCGTCGAGCGTCCAGGCTCCGAAGTAGCCCTCCTTCTCACCGAACTCGAAGGGCGTGATGCCCTTCGCCTTCAGCTTCTTGGCGATCGCGACCATGGCCTCCCACGTGGTGGGCAGCGGTCCGGTGATGCCGGCCTTCTGGAAGTCGGCCTTGTTGTAGTACACGGTGTAGTAGTACCCGGCCCCGTAGGGCACGGCGTAGATCTTGCCGCCGGCCTTGTAGCCGTCGGTCACGAACTGCCAGCCCGTCAACGAGTTGATGAACGACGAACCGAGCACCTTGTTGAGCGGCAGGAGGAACTTGGCGTTCTGGATCACCTGACCGCCCACGTAGAGCTGACCGATGTCGGGCGTCGTGCCGGCGAGTTCTGAGGACTGCAGCAGGGTGTTGAACTCCGTGGAGGAGCCGAAGGGCTCCTGGAGGATCTTGACGTGGATGTTCGGGTTGGCCTTCTCGAAAAGGGCCACGCCCTTGGTGAGGAAGGACTTGGAGGCGGGGATGCCCTGGGAGCCCGCGGCCAGCGGGTCGTTCCAGATCGTGAGGTTCGTGACCTTTGCGCTGGCGCCGGCTGCGACAGACACGAGCGACGCGCCGAGCATCACCGAACCGGCCAGCAGCGAGGCAACCAGTCTGCGGTGGTGGTTCGACCGCAGTCGACCATCCTGATGGAAGTGAAACATATCGCCCCCCCTTGGGATTTGTTGTTCCGATAATTAGAACTGCGTTCCAATCAACTTGACGCACTGTAAGCGAGGTCGTGACTGATGTCAAGGCCATGGCGCCATTCTGGTGAGGAACGAGACGTATTATTGGTCGGGGTCTCTCGGCGACTGGTCGCGCAGACTCGCTGCGGCCGCCGAATCACCGGTGGCGCAGCGCCCGTCCATCGGTGGACCGGCGAGCACCCAACCACGGGGCTTGACCCGTGAACGACCACGCGAGCACGCGCCCGGAGTTCCGCCGCGGGCCGGCGCGCACGCGGCGCGAAGAAGGACCAAGGGGTCCGACGTGGGGGTCAGCGCTAGTTGGCGCTCGGCGAGTGCATCAACTTCTTGTTGACGAACTCCTCGATCCCGTAGGGGCCGAGCTCGCGCCCGACGCCGGAACGCTTGGTGCCGCCGAAGGGCAGTTCCGCGCCGCCGCCCTCGGGCGAGTTGATCCAGACCATGCCGGCGTCGATCCGATTCGCCACGTCGAGCGCCACCTTCTCATCGGTGCTGTAGACGCAGGCACCCAAGCCGTAGGGTGTGTCGTTGGCGAGCTCGACGGCCTCGTCGACGCTCTTCACGCGGTAGACGACCGCGACGGGACCGAAGAGCTCCTCGCGAAAGGCGCGCATGGCGGGCGTCACGTCGGTGAGGACGCTCGGCTCGAAGAAGGCGCCGGGTCCCTCGACGCGGTGCCCACCGGTGCGCACGGTCGCGCCCTTTTCGACGGCGTCCTCGACCTGGGACTGCAGGTTACGCACCGCCTGCTCAGACGAGAGGGGTCCGAAGGTGGTGTCGGGGCTCGTCGGGTCACCCGTCGTGCACGACGCCATCGCCGCGCTGAAGCGGTCGACGAACTCGTCGTAGATGCCGTCGACGACGATGAAGCGCTTCGCGGCGTTGCAGGCCTGGCCGCCGTTCTCCATGCGCGCGCCGACCGCCTCACCGACGACCTTGTCGAGGTCGTCGGTGTCGAGCACGATGAACGGGTCCGACCCGCCGAGCTCGAGCACGACCTTCTTCAGGTACTGGCCGGCGATGGAGGCGACGGCCGAGCCCGCGCGCTCGCTGCCCGTGACCGAGACCCCGCAGATGCGCGGGTCGGCGATGATGTCGGCCACCTGCTCGTTCGAGGCGAAGACGTTGACGTAGGCGTTGGCCGGTAGGCCGGCGTCACGGAAGAGCTGCTCCATGGCGAGCGCGGACTCGGGGCACTGGGGGGCGTGCTTGAGCACCATGGTGTTGCCGATCATGATGTTGGGCGCCGCAAAGCGGGCCACCTGGTAGTAGGGGTAGTTCCAGGGCATGATGCCGAGGATGGCGCCGACCGAGGACTTGCGCACCCAGGCCGTGCCGCCGGTGTTGGAGGGCAGCGGCGTGTCGGTCAGCAGCGCCGCACCGTGGTCGGCGTAGTAGCGGTAGATGTCGACCACGAACTCGATCTCGCCGAGCGCCTCGGCCGTCGTCTTGCCCATCTCGAGGGTGATGAGGGCCGCCAGTTCGTCGGCCCGGTCGCGATAGAGGTCGGCGACGCGGTGCAGGACCTTCGCGCGCTCGTCGATCGAGGAGGTACGCCACGACTGGTATCTCTCGTGGACTTGGGCGAGGGCGTCGGCGATGGCCGCGTCACTCGCGGTCGGGTACTCCTTGACGGTCTCACCGGTGGCGGGATTGACGACTTGGTACAGGCTCATGGCGATTGTCTCGATCCACTCGTGGCGGGGGTCATGCCCCCCACCCCCGACGACGGTATCGCACTCGGTCGGTCCGGCAGTCGGCATCGCAGCGGGTCGCGGCGGGAGCCCGAGCACGCTCAGGCCACACCGCCCGCCGAAAGCAGTCCCCGTCGACGGTGATCACCTGGCCGGTGATCCACGCCGCCTCGTCCGAGGCGAGGAAGGCGACCAGGTTCGCCACGTCCGCGGGCTCGCCGAGGCGGCCCATCGGATACTGCGCGGCGACCGCTTCCTCCTTGCCCTCGTAGAGCGGGCGTGAGAAGACGGTCTTGATGACCGCCGGGGCGACGGCGTTCACCCGGACCTCGGGTCCGAGCTCGACGGCGAGGGTCCTCGTCAGGTGGTCGAGTGCGGCCTTGGTGACGCCGTAGAACCCGAGATCCGGCGACGGCATCTGGCCAGTCACCGAAGAAACGTTCACGACGACGCCCCGATGCTCGAAGCCGAGACCGGCGCACAGTGCGGCGCGCGTCCAGGCGACGGCGCTGAGGACGTTGACGTCAACCATCTTGCGCGCGGCCCCCAGGTCGATGTCGAGCGTCGGGCCGAAGGCCGGATTGATGCCGACGTTGTTGACGAGCATGTCCAGGCGCGAGAAGTGCGCGCGCGCCGTGGCGATCACCTCCTCGAGGTGGTCGGGGTCGTCGGCCCGCCCGGCCACGGCCACGGCGGTACCGGGCGCGAACGAGGCGACGGCCTCGTCGAGGGCGTCGCGCTTGCGCGCGGTGAGCACGACGAGTGCGCCGTCCACGGCGAGGCGATGGGCGATGGCGAGGCCGATTCCCCGGCTCGCCCCGGTGACGACTGCGACCCGGTCCTCGAGGCGAGGATGTTCCATCGTGCTTCGCGTTCGTCATTCGATGCTCGAGCCGTCTCGAACGAACCGGTCGCGACACACCGGGCACCTACACGGTTTCGACCATAGTTGTCGGCTTCCCTCACTCCCTCCGCGGACCGTTGACGCATCACCGGCGCGACCGGACGGACGCCTAAATTGAGGAGACCTATTCCACCGAGAGATTGGCGTGACGCGATGACCCAGGACCGAATCAACGAGGTCGACGCGGAACTGACCGCGAGGCTCCAGGGGATCCTCGACGACCGGGTCGCGGGGGGGGTCACTGCCCCTCGGTGGTCGCCACGATCTTCCAGGGCGAGCGCGTGCTCCTGGAATCGGGTCTCGACGAGCGCCGACTCGGCGCCGGCGCGCCCGACCTCGAGACGGCCTACCGCATCGCGTCGTGCTCGAAGAGCTTCACCATCGTGACGCTGCTCATCCTGCGCGACCGCGGGCTCGTCGACCTCGACGCGCCCATCACCGACTACGTACCGGAGTTCACCCAGGGCGCGATGGGGCGAGCCTTCGAGGCGCCGAGCGTACGCATGCTCATGTCGATGTCGGGGGGACTGCCCACCGACGACCCCTGGGCCGACCGCCAGGAGTCGATCTCGAACGAGACCTTCTCCTCCATCGTCGCCGGCGGCGCGTTGCTCACCACGATGCCCGCCGCCCGATACCAGTACTCGAACCTCGGCTTCGCGCTGCTCGGCCAGGTCATCGAACGCGTCTCGGGCCGGCGGCTCTGGGAGCTCGTCACCGAGGAGGTCCTGCGTCCGCTGGACCTCGGCGAGACCAGCTACGAGAAGGACGTCGTCGCGTCCGAGCAACTGGCCTACGGGTACCGACCGGGTCTCGAGGGCTGGGTCGAGTTGCCCTTCGCCGGACCGGGCGCCTTCTCAAGCATCGGTGGCCTGTTCTCGAGTGCGCGCGACCTGCGTACCTGGGCGCGCTGGCTCTCCTCGGCCCTCGGCGACGAGCCCGACGAGACGGGACCGCTGTCGGTCACGTCGCGGCGCGAGATGCAACAGATCGTGACCACCATCCCCGACGCCGCGAGCGCCGCGATCCTGCCCGAACACGCCGCGCGCACCATCGGCTACGGCTACGGGCTCTTCGTTGAACACGACGAGCGCTGGGGCCAGTTCGTCTCGCACTCGGGGGGCTACCCCGGCTACAGCTCGCACATGCGCTGGCACGTGCCGAGTGGCCTCGGCGTGGTGGTCCTCGAGAACGCGCGGTACTCGGGCGCGGCCCAGACGGCGAGCCGGCTGATCGACGAGGTGCTCGCGAGCATCGACTTCCGGCTGCCCGGCGTCGAGGTGTGGCCGGTCACGCGCGAGCTGGCGCTGGTGGCCAACTCCCTGGTGAACCACTGGGACGACGCGGTGGCCGCGCGCGTCTTCGAAGAGAACGTGGCACTCGACGTCCCCTACCCCGAACGCCGGGTACTGATCGAGCGCGCCATCGACGAGGTCGGCGGCCTCGACACCGCGTCGGCTCCACGCTTCCACGAGGAGCGCTCGGACTCCGCGCTCCACTTGATTTGGACGCTGCCCGGTGTCCGCGGCGAACTGACCTGTGAGATCCGCTTGAGCCCGAAGACCCCGGCGCTGGTGCAGACATTCAAGGTGTCGCAGTCGTAGCGCACATTTCTACGAAGTTGAAGTTAACTACTAGGCGTCCGCCGGGTACCGAGCGCGATGGCAGCGGCCGGATGAGTCACCGGTGAGTCGGCGCCACTTCCCCATACTGACGGGTGTTGACGAGGCATAGCGAGCTCTCATCTCCTCGCAGAGCAGATCTCGAGACGAACACCACCTAGCCGGCGACCAAGGTCGCCATGGCTTTCGGTCGGATCATCGAGCGATCTCACGTGTCGACTCGACCGTCCTATTCGGCCCTAAAGCGAATGCTCTGCAGCAGCAAGATCAATCGCAGGGGAATGCGATGGTCGACATGAGCGCATTTGCTGCTTGGCGCGAGTCGAGGCGTGTGTGTTGGACCACGATTGGCTCATCGCTCTCAATGAGCACGCAGTAGTCGACACCGCGTGAGACGGGCGCGCCGGGCAGCCGTTCCAGATTCTGGTGCAGAATGCGCCGGGCGGGAATGGTGAGTTCGACCGGGCCCAAGGGATCGCGTTCGCTGAAGAAGATAGTAAAATTCACGTGCGCGGGCACATCGTTGGCGTTCAACATGCATGCGGCCTCGTGGCTGACGAGGCTGGGGTCGTCACCCGTGCTTCCCGGTGGTATCCACCCGTCGGCGATGACCCAAGACGTGCGACCGACCTTCGACGTGACCATTGTCAATCCTTTCTTAGACGTGACCTGCACGCTGCGGACATCCCCCGATTGACACGGGCGCATTGAGGGTGAAGCAGCGGTCGCGCACGTCATCCCACCGCACCGAACCTGCTCGCATCCGACATCTGCACGTGAACCCGGTCAGTCAGTTGTTCAGCCTACAGAACAGTGGTCAGTATACAACTGCAACTACTAGAGTTGGGCCAGAAGTAGCAGCCAACGAGAACGAGAGGACTCCAGAGTGGTTCGCACCAAGACAAGTACCGAATCGGCACCCGCTCCGATCGCCCCCTATTCGCAGGCCGTGCGGATTGGGAACACCATCGCAGTCGCCGGGCAGGCCGGCGTCGACCCGACCAACGCGAAGATCGTTTCGCCCGACGTCGCGGCGCAAACCATTCAGACCTTCAAAAACATCGAGGCAATCCTCCACGCCGCCGCCGCGACGCTTGATGACGTCATCCGTGTCGACGTCTACCTCGCCGACCTGGCGGACTTCGCGGAGATGAATGCGGAATACGAGAAGGTCTTCACCCCGCCGTACCCGGCTCGAACCACCGTGGGCGTCGGCCTCCCCGCAGGTTTGAAGGTGGAGATCACGGTGCTGGCGGTGCTCGACTGATGGAGTCCGCACCGGCATACGACATCTACCGCCAATTGGGCGTGCGTCGGGTGGTCAACGCGGCCACTACTCTCACCGCACTCGGCGGCATCACCCTGCCACCGGAGATCTCGGCCGCCATGACCACCGCCTCGACCTCGTGCGTCTCGATGGATGAGCTGCACCTCGCGGCGGGACGACGACTCGCCGAGCTCACCAACAACGAAGCCGCGCTGGTCACGTCGGGCTGCGCCACAGCGATGGTCTTGGCGGTGCTCGCGACCATTACCGGCGGCCGCCCGGAGCTGATTGCCCAGATGCACCACCACAACACCTTGGCGCGCAACGTCGTAATCCACCGCGCGCACCGAATTCCCTACGACCGGGCCATCGAGCTGGCCGGGGGTCGAATCGTGGAGGTCGGCAACGTCCTCCAGACCTTCACCTGGGAGCTGGAAGCGGCCATCGACGAGCACACCGCCGCCGTTTTCTGGACCGCTGGCGACCACATGCCCCAGACCACCCTGTCACTCGGCGAGACGGTCGCCATCGCGCACTCACGTGGCGTGCCCGTCATCGTTGACGCCGCGGCACAGCTCCCCCCCGTTTCGAACCTCTGGAACTTCACCAAGGGCCACGGTGTCGACCTCGTCACTTTCAGTGGCGGAAAGGGGCTTCGCGGTCCCCAAGCCAGCGGTCTACTCCTGGGTCGCGCCGACCTGGTGGAGGCGGCACGACTCAACGCCGCGCCATTCCAGCGGTTGGCGCGCCCCATGAAGGTAGGAAAAGAGGAGCTCTGCGGATTGGTGGCGGCCGTCGAACGGTATCTGGCCCTCGACCACGTCGCCCAGGCCGAGCAGTGGACGCGCACGGTTGACAACTGGGCGCAGCGACTCGCTTCGACCCCCGGACTCAGCGCACGACGGCTCGACCTCAACGAAGCCGGCCAACCCGTGCCGCGTCTGGAAGTCGCCTTCTCCGAGAATGGTCGTGCCACCGCCGTGGCCGCCCGACTCTGGAACGGTGATCCCCGCGTCGCCGTGCTGCGGGTAGGAGAGACCATCTATCTCTCACCCGACACCCTGGAGGACGACGAGGTCGAACTCGTCATGGAACGGCTTTTCGAAGCACTTCACGTCGGATGAGTGATGGAGATCGGTGACTGCATGGTAGCGAAGAGTCGCCACAATCCGAGTCTGACGACGCCTCCGCGGCGCGAAGATTTCAATCCCGGGACAGTCGTCTTGTCGCCGCGCCAGGAACGCCACGAGGAGGTACGTCGTGACGCGAGAGAATCGCTCGGTCGCGTCTTCACCGCGTCGGATCACGCGCACCGTACCGAGCCCGCAAAGGACCTGGTAGTAGTCTCGATCAGACGCCATCACTGGGCGGCGGCGTCGTTGCAGCTGCGAAAGGAACCCCCATGTCCGAAGAAATGCTGATCGTCACGGGCGGAGTTTCGGGCATCGGCCGTGCCGTCGTCATGCTCGCCGCTCGACGGGGATGGAAGGTCGGGATCCTCGACTACAACGCTGATGGCCTCGCGCCGGTCCGCGAAGAAGCTTTGGCCGTGGGTGCCGCTGGTGCCGTCGCCGTGCGCTGTGACGTCGCCTCGGAGGACTCCGTCACCGAGGCGTTCGCGGCGGTGGAGCGAGAGCTCGGTCCACTGACCGGCCTCTTCACGTCGGCTGGGATTGAACGCCCGGGATTCGCCCATGAACTACCACTCGAGCTCTGGCAACGGGTGATCGACACGAACCTCACCGGCACCTTCCTGGCCTGTCGCGAGGCGTTACGCAGTCTGTTGCGATCGCAACGCGAAGGGTCCCTGGTCTGCTGCTCGTCGCCGGCCGGATTGGTCGCGTTCTCAGCCGGAGCCGCCAGCGCGTACAGCGCCTCCAAGGGAGGGGTGTCCGCGCTCGTGCGCAGCCTCGCAGTTGACTACGCCCATCACGGGATCCGGGTGAACGCCGTACTCCCGGGCCCGACCGAGACCCCGATGATGTGGGCGAACACCGAGCCCAGTCAGATGAGTGCCATGCGCAAGCTCATCGAGACGGAAGTCCCCCTGGGACGCCTGGCCGAACCCGAGGAACAGGCGCAGGCGGTGATGTGGCTGCTGTCGCCGGAATCGAGTTACGTGACCGGGTCGCACCTGACCTGCGACGGTGGCATCCTCGCCCAGGCCTCCATCAGCTTTTAGCTCGTCGTCACGGGCGTTACCCGCGCGTGACCGCCGCAATCTCTGGATCGTAGAGCCAGCACGTCGCCCACTGCCCGTCGGCAAGGACCGCCTTGGGCGGCGCTTCGCGGCGGCAGATGTCCATCGCCTGGGGACAGCGGGGGTGGAAGCGGCAGCCCGAGGGAGGATCGATCAAGCTCGGCGGGTCCCCGATGGCCACGCGAGTACTCATCGACTCCTTCTCGGGGTTCGGAGCCGAGTCACGAAGCAGCTGGGTGTAGGGGTGCGCGGGACTCAGTGCGACCACCTCAGACGGCCCGCCCTCGATGAGCCGCCCGGCGTACATCACCAGCGTTGTGTCGGCGAAGTACCGGGCCGATGCGATGTCGTGGGTGATGTAAAGCAAGGCCAGACGCCGGTCGGTCGCGAGCCCGCGCATGAGGTTCAAGACCCCCAGCCGGGTGGACACGTCCAGCATGGACACCGGCTCGTCCGCGAGGATGACCGACGGCTGCGCGGCAAGGGCCCGCGCCAGTGCGATGCGCTGGCGCTGGCCACCCGACAACTCGTGTGGATACTTCGACACGAACTGGTCCGGAGGGCTGAGATGGACGTCGGCGAGCAACTTGGCGATCTCCGTGTCGACCTCGCTTCGCGAACGAGCGATGCCGTGGATGCGCAGAGGTCGGGCCAAGTGGTAGCCGATGGTGTGCAGGGGGTTCAGCGAACTGAACGGGTCCTGCAGGACGATCTGGACCTTGCGCACGTAGTTGCGAAAGCGCCGGCCCCGGCGAATCTTGACCGACTTGCCTTCGAGCAGGATCGTGCCGTCGGTCGCCTTGTACAGCTGGGCGAGGACCCGTCCGATGGTGGATTTACCGGAGCCCGACTCACCGACGAGCGCCGTCACCTGGCCCGCGAACAGGTCGAGCGAGACCCCGTCGACCGCCTTCACCATCCGGCTGTCGGTGGTGCGAAGACGCCGGGAGATCCGCTGGTGTACGGGGAAATGCTTCTGAAGATTCGTGACGCGCAGTACCGGTTCCTCCGCGTCGACTGACGGGCGCGGCGCCCCGACGATGGTCGTGACCTCGTCGTGCACCCGCGCCGAACTGAGCTGCACGGGGATGGCGCCACCTTCGTAGAGTGAGCACGCGACGAAGTGATTGGGCGAGTCGCCCGCGACCGGAGAGACGCCGAGCTCCGGCCGCAGCGTGTCACATCCCTCGTGGGCGAAACTGCACCGAGGATTAAATGGACAACCCGGGGGCAGCTGGCGCAAGTCGGGGGGGAAGCCCACGATGCCGGTCAACATCTGGCGCGGTCCGTGCAGCAGGGGGAACGAGTTCAACAAGCCGTAGCTGTAGGGGTGTCGAGGTGTCCGGTAGATCTCGTTCGAGTCGCCGCGCTCGATGATCCGCCCGGCGTACATGACCGCGATCTCGTCGGCCACCTCGATGAGCAACGAGAGGTCGTGGGTGATGAAGATGATCGAGAATCCGAGTCGGTCGCGCAACTCCATCAACTTGGCCAGGATCTGACGCTGCATCACGACGTCCAATGCGGTCGTCGGCTCGTCGAGGATGATTACTTCGGGTTCGAGCGCCAAGGCGATTGCGATCATCGCTCGCTGGCGCATGCCACCGGACAGCTCATGGGGGTAGGCCTTGGCCCGATCGACTGAAATTCCTACCAGTCGAAGCAGTTCTTCCATACGCTGCAGTCGTTCGAGGCGGCTCATCTTGGGCCGGTGGGCGGCGATGACGTCCAGAATCTGGGTCTGGACCGTGAGTACCGGGTTCAGGGCATTCATGGCCGACTGGAACACGATCGCCAACTCGTCCCAACGGAAGTCGCGCAACTCCGAGGGCGTCATTGCCAAGACATCGACCGGCGACCCCTCGCGTGGGTGGTAGGTGATTCGCCCGCCCGTAATGACACCCGGTGAGCGCAGCAGCCTCGTCACCGCGTAGGCCAGGGTCGACTTGCCGGATCCGGACTCTCCCGCGATGCCGAGCACCTGACCCCGACGAAGCTTCACGCTGACGTTGCGCACCGCCGGCAACGACGCCGCGGCCAGCTCGTAGTCGACGTCCAGGTTCTCGATCTCGAGGACGACCTCATTCGAGTTCGCGACGCCCGAACGGGTGGGTGAGAGCTGGGTCATCTAACGCTTCTCCTCGGAGTCGTTCACGCGAACGGGCGTGAACTCACCGCCATCACTGGCGTTGGCCCGGTGCTCGAGCGGCACGACGGGCCGCGCACGCTTCCTCTTTGGCCGGCCCGTCGAACGCAGGCGCGGATTAGTGATTTCGTCGAATCCGAAGTTCATAAGCGACAGACCGGTACCGAGCACGGCGATACAGAGGCCCGGTGGCACGAACCACCACCACGCCCCGGTCTGGAGGGCCGAGTCATTCTGGGCCCAGTACAACATCGTGCCCCACGACCACTCCGAGACGTTCGCCAAGCCGAGGAAGGCAAGTCCGGCCGCCGTCAACAGAGCGAAGATCACCGTGAAGAGGAAGCTCGCGGTCACGATGGCGGTCTCATTGGGCAGGATTTCCCAGAAGAGAATCCTCGGCGTGCTCTCGCCGATAGCCCGGGCGGCCTCGATGAAGTCTCGTCGTCGAATGGAGAGCGTCTGGGCGCGAATCACCCGCGCCCCCCACGCCCACCCGGTCAACGCAATCACCAACATTACGGAGATGTCGCCCTTGTTGGGCAGGTAGCCCGCAATCACGATGACCAGGGGCAGCGCGGGGATGACGAGGAAGATATTGGACAGCACCGACAGCAATTCGTCGCTCGTCCCCCCGAGGTAGCCGCCGGCCAGACCCACGGCGACCGATCGG
>JAJZSM010000298.1 GCA_021849765.1 Actinomycetes bacterium
TTCCGATCTGGGGCTCGTGGCCGACGTGGCCGACCTGTTCGACCTCGACGTGGCGGCGCTCGAGCAACTCGAGGGAATGGGTGCGGTGTCCGCGGCGGCGCTCGTGAACTCGATCGAGCGGGCCAAGGTCCAACCACTCAGTCGACTGCTCGCGGCCCTCGGGATCCGTCACGTCGGGCCGGTCGCGGCCCGCGCCCTCGCCACCTGGTTCACGTCCTACGCGGCGTTGGTCGAGGCGCCACTGTTCGAACTGGAGGCGATCGACGGCGTCGGGCCGGTCATCGCGGCGTCGGTCTTCCAGTTCGTGCGCTCACCCGAGGTGATCGAGCGCATGGCGCGTCTGGCCGACGCCGGGCTGACCCTCGTCGAGCCCTCGAGCGGGGCGCTGGACCAGACGTTGGCCGGTCGCGCCGTTGTGGTCACCGGGTCGGTTCCGGGCTTCACCCGTGAGGCCGCCGAGGCCGCCATCGTCGCGCGCGGCGGCACGTCGCCGGGCACAGTGTCGGCCAAGACCTACTGCGTCGTGGTTGGTGACGCACCGGGGGCGAGCAAGCTCACAAAGGCTAGGACCCTCGGCGTGCCGCTCGTCAGCGCCGACGAGTTCGAGACGCTGCTCGCCTCGGGCACTTGGCGCGTGACCATTGACCGAGACGACGAGACAGTGCTCTAGGGTTGGGTCTGCCCATGTCTACCTACACGTTCTCGCCCGGTCATGACGTCGTTGGTCGCTACCGCATCACCGATACCGTGGGTGTCGGGTCGACGGCTGAGGTCTACGTCGCCGAGGATCGCACGCTCCACCGGACGGTGATTCTGAAGGTCCTGCTCCCACAGTTGGCCGAGCACGAAGACGTGCGCCGAACGTTCCGCGATCAGATCATCCGCTCGGCGACGTTGAGCCACCCACACCTCGCACGGGTCTTCGACGGCGGTCAGGAGTCGGGCTCGATCTTCGTGGTGAGCGAGTACATGAGCGGTGGCTCGCTCGAGGACGTGTTGGCCGCGGGCCGTCGTCTCGACGTCGGCGACACCGCCAAGCTGGGCAGCGACGTGGCTTCGGCGTTGGCGTACCTGCACGCCAACGGGATCGTTCACGGATCGTTGTCACCGAGCAAGCTACTCATCGGCGACGACGGTGGCGTGCGAGTCAGCGACGTCGCCATGTCGGGGTTGCGCACGATGCACCCGGGCCACTACTCGATCAACGATGTGCGCTACCTCAGTCCCGAACAAGCTCAGGGAATGCCGGGGGACGCCAAGTCCGACGTGTACGCGCTCGCGTTGATCCTGTTCGAGGTCGCGACCGGCGAGGCCCCGTTCGACGCGGTGTCGGCCGACGCGATGCTGCGGGCTCGGATTAACACGCCGCTGCCGATCCGCCCGGAACTCGGGACCCTCGACATGATCCTCGCCCAGGCGGCGGTCCCTGACCCGCTGCTTCGGCTCTCGGCGGATCAGTTCGCGAATCGACTCACCGCGAGTGTCACCGACCCCTCCCCGTTGGTCATCGCGCCCGTGAACCGTTCGATGCCGTTGCTCGCGCACTATCAACCCTCGGAGCCACGGACCTCCATTGGGTTCCGCGCACCGTCGGCCGAACAGATCGCGGGCTCGGAGTACGACGAGTTGCCGTCGACACGCTTCCCGCGTCCCCAACCGGCCCGTCAGTCCTCCCCCGGTGCGTCGGCGGCCGACGCGAGGGCCCGTGCACGCGCATCCGAGCCGTATCCGATCGTGCCGGCGCCACGACGGCGGCGTGCCGCACTCGTGCTCGCCGCGATTGTGCTGGTCGCGGCCGTCGCGGGTGCCGCGGTGTGGAAGTCCGGACTGCTGACCCAGAGTCACACCGTGCCGTCCCTGGTGGGCCTGACCACGAGCCAGGCGGCCAGCCAGTTGAGTGCCGAGGGCCTCACGGTCCGCGTCGCCAAGCACGAGCGCTCGGGCACGATCGCCGCCCACGAGATCATCGCCCAGTCGCCCGCGGCGGGCAGCTCGGCCAAGGCCGGTACCACCGTGACCGTTACGGTCTCAGACGGCGCTGGTCGCATCACGGTGCCGGCTGTGGCCGGCGAGACCTGTGCCGTCGCGACGGCGGCGCTCAAGAAGGTGGGGATCGGCGCGACGTGTCCGAGCACGGCCTACGTTGTGAGTTCTCGCGGCGCCGGTCAGGTCGTCTCGGTGCTCTACCACGGGTTCTCGAATCCCGCGAGCGTGCCCCCGGGTGCGACGGTCGTGCTGGCGTTGAGTAAGGGTCCCACGCCAACCACGACGACACCGACGACGACCGCACCCACGCCAACCACGACGACGCCCGCGCCAACGACGACCGTACCCGCGACCACGACGGTCGCCGGTACCGGTCCGCGGCCGGTGCCCAACGTGATCGGCATGGACCAGTCCCAGACCTTCGCCGCCTTCAAGAAGGCTGTCCTCTTCTTCCGCACCAAGGGACCGGGATCGGCCAACGGAACCTGGACCACCGTGGTGTCGACGATCCCGGCGCCGGGCACGATGGTGCCGTACCGGTCCACGATCATCGTCAACGTCAAGTGAACGATGACTGCGAGCTCTGCCAGGCGGCGGTGATCACGACGCGATACGTCGAGGACGAGCTCTGCTGGATCGCGGATTGCGAGATCTGCCTCGTGCCCATGGTGGTGTGGCGTCAGCACGACGCCGCGCCGCCGGAGGATTTGAAACGACTGCTCCACGAACGACTCGCGGCGGTGGCTGACCGTGAACTCGGGGTCGGCCAGTGGACGATCGATGACCACATGCGCAACATCCCCGACCACTACCACG
>JAJZSM010000299.1 GCA_021849765.1 Actinomycetes bacterium
CGGCATCGGTGCGGGCAAGTTGCTCCACGTGGCACAGAGCCTCTTTCACGATCACGTGCCCGCGCAGGCCGTCGGGCTCCAAACGGTGTGGATCAACCGGCGACACGACACACCCGGCTGGGGCGCGACGCCTGCCCCGCCGGCGCCCGTCACGCCTACTTGGACGTTCACGTCGATGGCCGCACTTGCCGACGCCCTCGCCGCCGCGCCGTAACGACACGACCGCCACGTCGAAGCGCGTATCGATAGTCGCCTTACGCCGGTAAGCCCATCGGTCTGTGGACCGCTGCCCATCGCACGCGTGCAGTGTGGGATCCTTTCGTTGGGGCCACTCACCGCACCGCGACACGTGCGATTGCCCTCCCCATGCAGAGGGCATCGGTACGAACGTTGGCGACCGCCGACTCCCAGTTCTCCCTAGGATTCGCCTATGAGGGCCGATCGGCTTGTCCCTATGGTCGTGATCGGCGTCGCGGCAGTGACCCTGAGCTCGTGCGGCGCCGCTTCGTCGGGCGGCGTGGTTCCGTGGGCTGCGCTCCCCGCCTCGCCGACGACCACGACGGTCCCGAGCACGACGACGTTGCCCGCTGCCCCGGCGTGTCGCGCGAGCCAGTTCCGCGCTCGGGTTGGACGCGGTGGTGTGGGCCTCGGCAACGACCTGACGACCATCGTCCTCACCAACACGGGCCCCCGCTGTCGACTGAGCGGCTACCCCGACCTCGAGAGACCGTCGGCGACGCAGGGCTGGCGACCCCTGCAGGTTCGAAAGACCGGCACGTACTTCGGTGACCTGAATGCCGCCAACGTCGCGACGGGTCGCAACGGACTCCTGCTGCTGGGTACGTCGGTGGGCTGTAACGCGTTGAACTCACCCTCCGAGGCGCAGATTCTCGCCAACGAACGCGCCTTCACCTACCACGCCCTACGCGTCGTCTTCGCCAATCGCCGCGGTGTCGTTGGCGTCAACCGCCTCAACCTGGATGTCGCCTGCGGCCTCGAGGAGAGTCACCTCGGCGTCCGGCCGCCAACGAGTGATGTCAGCGTGGCGCCCCCGGGCAGCGTTGGATCGCTCCTCGCCACCGTCACCCTGCCTCGCTCCCTGCGCGCGGGAACGACCATTCGCTACGTGGTCTCGCTGCGCAATCCGACGGGCACGACGGTTCGATTCACGCCGTGTCCCAATTTCACCGAGTCCATCTTCCTCGCGCCCGGTGTCAAAGGGACCCGACCCGAGGCGCACACGTACGCACTGAACTGCGCCCAGGCAACGCCCGTTCCACCCCACGGTACGGAGCGTTTCGCGATGGCATTGACGATTCCGTACTCGGCTAGGTCCTCACTCGCGAAGTTCGGCTGGTCACTGGATACCGACGTCGGACCCTTCGCTGGTCGGGCGATCACCGTGCTACCGGCGCGCGACTAACCCGTGAGCAGCGCTGACAGCCCGCTTCGGGGCCAACACCGCCCCGTGGCCGCACGGGACCGCGCGGCGCAACCTACTGTCGAGGGGTGACTCCGGAACTCGACGATGAAAGGACCATCGTGACGCCAGCCCCACTAGGACAACGGCCAGCCTGGCGAGCGCTCGAGTCCCACGTCGGCGCCATCGGTCGGCTCCACCTGCGCGAGCTCTTCGATCGCGACCCTGATCGCGGCCGACGCCTTCGCGCACAGGCGGCGGGGATCTACCTCGACTACTCCAAGAATCGGGTCACCGACGAGACGATGGAGTTGCTGCTCGCGCTCGCGGAGCAGTCCGACCTCGCCGGGCGGCGCGACGCGATGTTCCGGGGCGAGCGCGTCAACGTCTCGGAGAATCGCGCCGCCTTGCACGTCGCGCTGCGACTGCCGCGCGACGCGACGCTCGTCGTCGACGGCGTGGACGTGGTCGGCGAGGTCCACGGGGTGCTCGATCGCATGGCCGACTTCGCGGCACGCGTTCGATCGGGCGAATGGCGGGGCGTGACCGGCAAGCCAATCAGAAACGTCGTCAACATCGGCATCGGCGGTTCGGACCTCGGCCCGGTGCTCGCCTACGAGGCGCTTCGCTTCTACAGCGACCGCGACATGACGTTCCACTTCGTCTCGAACGTCGACAGCGACGATCTCGTCGAAGCGATTCGCGACCTCGACGCCGCCGAGACGCTCTTCATCGTCTCCTCCAAGACCTTTTCGACGGTCGAGACCCTCACCAACGCCCACTCCGCCCGGGCCTGGCTCGTGGCGCAGCTTGGCGACGACACGGCCGTCGCCAAGCACTTCGTCGCCGTGTCGACCAACGCCGAGCGGGTCGCGGCCTTCGGCATCGACACGGCGAACATGTTCGAGTTCTGGGACTGGGTCGGCGGGCGCTACTCGATGACCTCGGCCATCGGGCTCTCGACGATGCTCGCGATCGGCCCCGACGCCTACGCCGAGCTCCTCGCGGGCTTTCACGCGATGGACGAGCACTTTCGCCTCGCGCCCTTCGGCGAGAACCTCCCCGTCCTGATGGGTCTGCTCGGCGTGTGGAACCGCAACTTCCTCGGGTGCGCCACCGTTGCCGTCTTGCCCTACGAGCAGTACCTGAAGCGACTGCCGGCCTACCTCCAGCAGCTCACTATGGAGTCCAACGGCAAGCACGTGACCTTCGACGGGACCGAAGTCGACTACGAGACTGGCCCCGTCTACTGGGGTGAGCCGGGCACCAATGGCCAGCACAGCTTCTACCAGCTGATCCATCAGGGCACGTCAATCGTCCCCGTCGACATCATCGGCTTCGCGCGAAGCCTGAACCCGCTCGCCGACCACCACGACGTGCTG
>JAJZSM010000009.1 GCA_021849765.1 Actinomycetes bacterium
CCTCGGGAGCACCGAGGCGTGACCCACGTAGAACTTCTCGTGGGACTGTGGGTCGTCGATGACCCCGAACGCGTTGGTCTCGGACCCCGTCCCGCTGGTAGTCGGTACCGCGATGACCGGGAGTGCGGGCACGGGCTGCTCATTTCGGTAGTCGAAGTCGCGTCCCGAACCCACGTTCACCCCGGCGATGGCGACACCCTTGGCCACGTCCATCGAAGACCCGCCGCCAACGGCAATCACCGCAGATGGTCCGAAGACACGAAGCGCCGCCGCCGCGGCGTCGAGCGTGGCGGTCGTCGGATTCGCGATGACCCCGTCGAAGACTTCGACCTCTACGCCGGCGGCGCGCAGACCTTCGGCGAGACCGTCGGGGATCCCGACGTGTCGCAACGCCTCGTCGGTGACGAGGAAGGCCCGCGACGCATCGACGAGGCGAACCGCCTCGGCGAGCCGATCGGCCTCGCCGATACCGAACCAGAGGGTGGGCAACGGGGCGATCGAGAGCGGCTGCTCACCGAACACGACTCAGCCGACCGCTCGGCGTAACGGCGTGTTGGTGAGATCCTCGAGCAGCTTGACGGCGAGCATCTCGCCGCCTTCGGGGCCGTAGGCCGCGAGCGCGCGTCGGTGGGTCTGCTCGACCAGGGCTGCCATCTCGACGGGCACGCCGAGGTCGCGTCCCATGTCGACAGCGAGGCCGAGGTCCTTGCAGACAAGTCGCATGGCGAAGGACTCGTCGTAGTCACCGTCGAAGACCGAGTTGATGTCGTGCTCGATGAAGTGGCTGTTGGCGGGACTTGCGACCAGCGAGCGTTGCAGGACGTCGAGGTCGATGCCGGCGAGACGACCCATCACAAAGGCTTCGGCGGCGGCCACCGCGTGGTCGAACCACAGCAGGTTGAGCAGCAACTTGACGGTGTGGCCGGCACCGATTGGTCCGGCGTGGAAGATCCGCTCGGGATCGCCCATCGACTCGAGCAGGGGACGATGGGCGAGGTAGAGCGCCACGTCGCCGCCGACGAAGATCTGCAGCGTGCCGGCCTTGGCCCCCTTGGCCATGCCACTGACCGGGGCGTCGAGTTGGCCGAGTCCCCGCTCGGTGCTTGTCGCGGCGAGCTCGCGCCCGAGGCCGGGGGAGCTCGTGCTCATATCGATCCACGTGGCACCGGGGGCCAGGTGCTCGAGCACGCCGTTGGGCCCGGTCATCACCGAGCGGACCTGGACGGGTCCGGGTAGCATCGTCACGACCACGTCGACGGCCTCGGCCAGTTCGGCTGCACTAGCCGCGCGCGTCGCGCCGACGGCGACCACCGTGTCGACGGCGGCGTCGCTGACGTCATAGACGACGAGTTCGTACCCGGCGGCACGGATATTGATCGCCATGGCGCCACCCATGTGGCCCAGACCGATGAAACCTACTCGCATGATGGTGTTCTCCTCTATTTGGTGGATCGAACTCAGTGCAGGTCGAGCCAGGTGGTCTTCAACTGGCTGTATTCCTCGAGGGCGTGCAGCGAGCGGTCGCGGCCGAAGCCCGAGCGCTTCATGCCCCCGAAGGGTGTCGCAACGTCGCTCGCGTCAAAGGTGTTCACCCAGACGGTGCCGACGCGCAGCGCCGCGGCGACGCGGTGAGCTCGACGCAGGTCGGCCGTCCAGACACCCGCAGCGAGTCCGAAGTCGCTGTCGTTGGCGAGGGCGATCGCCTCGGTCTCGTCGGTGAAGGCGATGCTCACGAGCACGGGTCCGAAGATCTCCTCACGCGCGACGCGCATGTCGTTGGTGGCTCCGGCGAGCACCGTGGGGGCGAAGTAATAGCCCCCGAGGTCCTCACGCACCCTCGTTCCGCCCGAAACGATGGTCGCACCCTCGGCGACACCGAGGGTGACGTAATTTGCGACGCGTTCGAACTGGTCACGGTCGACGAGAGCGCCGATCGCGGTGGCCGGGTCGAGGGGGTCCCCGATCACCAGTGCCTCGCCCGCGCGCGCCACCGCCGCGGTGAAGTCGTCGGCGATCCGTGCGTCAACGAGCAGGCGCGATCCCGCGTTGCAGGTTTCGCCTTGGTTGTAGAAGATCCCCAACGCGACACTCGACGCGGCGGCGTCGAGGTCGGTCGCGTCGGCGAACACCAGCTGGGGTGACTTGCCGCCACATTCAAGGGACACCGACTTCATATTTGACTCGGCCGCGTAGGCGAGGAAGCGTCGCCCGACGTCGCCGGATCCGGTGAAGGCGATCTTGTCGACGTCGAGGTGACGTCCAAGGGCGGCGCCGGCGGTCGGACCGAAGCCCGGCACGACATTGAAGACGCCGTCGGGTAGTCCGGCCTCGCTCGCGAGGCGTGCGAGGACAAGCGCCGTCAACGGGGACTGCTCGGCCGGCTTCAAGACCACGCTGTTTCCCGCGGCCAGGGCCGGCGCGATCTTCCACGAGCTGATGATCAGCGGGTAGTTCCAGGGCACCACTGCCCCGACGACGCCCAGGGGCTCACGCGTGATCATCGCGAGCGAGCCCGAGTCGGTCGGGGCGACCTCGCCGTACTGCTTGTCGACGGTCTCGGCGAACCACTCGATGCAGCGCGCCGCACCCGGCACGTCGACGGTGAGTGACTCTCGGATGGGTTTGCCGACGTCGAGGGTCTCAAGCAGCGCGAGCTCGTCGACGTGCTCGACAATGAGATCGGCGAAGCGGCGAAGGATCGTCTTGCGCTGGCGTAGCGGTGCGCGGGACCACACGCCGGCATCGAAGGCTCGTCGCGCCGCGCGTACGGCGGCGTCGACGTCAGCGACGTCACCAGACGCGACGGCCGTGAGTACACGACCGTCGATCGCGCTGACGTCGTCAAAGGTCGCACCATCCACCGCGTCGACGGCGCGACCGTCGATCCACGCGCGCCCATCGGGACGAACGTCGATCGAACGCTCGCGCCAGTTGGGCGCCGCGGCGAGGTCGCGCGTCACGATCAGGCTCCGACCCGCCATCGGGCGATGGCGTCCTCGTCGAGCTGAGCACCGAGGCCGGGGCGATTCGGCACGACGACGTTGCCATCGAAGTCGATGGTTACCGGCTCGCGCAGGAAGAAGTCGCGGCGCTCGATGGTCCAACCCGGAGGATCGAAGGGGAACTCGAAGAACGGCCCGCCGCCGACCCCGGCCACGACGTGGAGGTTCGCGAGCAGCCCGAGCCCGTTGGTCCAGGTGTGGGGTGTGAACCACCGGTGCTGGGCCTGGCAGAGTTGGGCGACCAGTCGCGCGCGAAGCATGCCCACGGCGAGCACCACGTCGGGCTGATAGACGTCGAGGGCGTCGGCGTTGAAATAGGCGAGGACTTCGGGCACGCTGCGGCACATCTCGCCGCCGGCCACGCGCAGCGCGGTCTGGTTACGCAGCGCGGCGAGTCCGCGAACGTCACCGGCGGGTAGCGGCTCTTCGATCCAGAACACGTCGAGCTCGGCCAAGGCGTCACTGATGCGCGCGATCGCGCGCACGTCCAGTGATGGCACGATGTCCCCGGGCATACGCCACGCCTGGTTGAAGTCGACCATGATCTCCATGGTCGTGCCGACTGCCTCGCGCACCGCCGCGACGGCCTCGATGCCCTCGTCGATGCGGAACTGGTCGACACGCAACTTGACTGCGCGGAACCCCATCGAGCGAAGTGACAGCACCGAGTCGACCCGGTCCTGGCGGGACTTGATCTCACCGAGCGATGCGTAGGCAGGGATGCGGTCGGTGGCTCCGCCGAAGAGCACGGAGACGGGCTGCTCCAGAGCCTGGCCAATCACGTCCCAGAGTGCGGCCTCGAACGGCCAATAGTGCCCGGCGTGGAAGTTGATGGTTTCGAGGACCTCCACGTGGCGCTGGATGCGCAGTGGGTCCTCGCCAATGAAGTAGTCGAGGTACGGCTCGAATCCGTCCATGGTGTCACCCGATCCGATGCCGCGGATCCCCTCGTCGGTGTCGATCAGCACGACCGTCGCGTCGAATGCCCGCCGCGGCGACCGGTCCCACGCGGCGTGGAAGGCGGGCTCGAGGGGCAGGCGCAAGCGCTCCAGGGTGACGTTCGTGATCTTCACCGTTCGCCAGCGTAGAACGGGTTGTAGGGATGTTCGAGCGCCGCGAGAACGTCGGCGGTGGCGGGTAGACGGTTGACCCCGTTGGTGAGCGCCGTGCGCGTCGCCTCGCGGTTGTTGCGAAAGACGGCGTCTTCGTCGTTCGCGGCCGGGTTGACCCAGACAGCGGCGATGATCCGCAGGTCGTCGACCTCGGACTCGGGAATGATCCCGGCGACGACGGCGTCGGCGACGCCGGCGGCGACGCCGGCCTGGGCCGCGCCCCAAGTGATGGTGCCGTGGACGTCACCCTCGATCGCGGCCTTGTTGACGAACAGGGTGAACGGCTTGACCGGCACGCCCGGCTGCAGGATGGTCACGAAGGGCGCGAAGCCAGCGCGGGGTGTCGCCAGGGCCGTCGCCCACGCGGTCTCGGCGCCGCTGCCGCTACGTCCGAGCACGGTGTTGATGTGGGCCGCGTTCGCGCCGTCGCCGACGAAACTTTCACCAAGTTGTATGGGTTCGCCAAAGGGCGTCATCGCGAGGCCTCCTTTCGGGGATCGCCCTACGACACTCGTCGTACAACGGTCCGCGTGCACTGTCTGACCGCCTGATGGTAGCACAAGGGATAACTTTGGCAACAGTAAAGTGCAGAATCGACAACTTAGGATAACTTAGAAAAACCTAGAAAAAATAAGGGAGTTACGGGCCAACACTGGTGGTGTCGCCGGACCAATGAGGAGATTTCGGGAAATATGGTTGTCAAAACTGACATGATAGTTGTATGCTCACGCCGTGCCGACTACACGCATCGATCGCAGCGCACCGGGACTGGTGCGTGACCTCGAGCTACTCGAGGTGCTCGGGGCCAATGACGCCGCCTACGGCGGACTAGGCACGGTGCGAATCGCGCAGCTGGTGAACCGCGACAAGGGCCAGGTGTCGCGCTCACTGCGGGCACTGGAGCACGAGCATCTGGTCGAGCGCGACCCTATGACGCGCGAGTATCGACTCGGGTGGCGGGTCTACGCGTTGGCGGCACGCTCGAGCGCCGGGCGACTCCTGCAGGTTGCGCCCACGGTGATCCGTGAGCTGGTCGCCGAGCTCGACGAGACCGTGCACCTGTGCACGCTGCAGGGGCTCGACGTCTTAACGGTCTTGTCGTTCTCGCCGTTACGCGAGTCGCGCGTGGGTTGGGAGGGGCGCTGCGTGCCCGCGGCCTGTACCTCGGCCGGACGTGTCCTGCTCGCCGATGTGCCCCTTGACATCATGCGGTCGCACTTCGGTCCCGAACACTTCACGATGGTGGGGCCACGTCAGCGGGTGCACAACGCCGTCGAGCTCTACGACGAGGTCGTCGCGACGCGCGAGCGCGGATACGCCATCGTGGACGAGGAGTTCGAAGCCGATCTCGTCGGCGCGTCGGCGCCGGTTCGCGATTTTCGCGGTCAAGTCGTCGCGGCAATCAATGTGTCGGGCTCTAAGGCGAGCCTCGGTTCGCGCCTCGAGGAGGCTGGTCAGTTGGTTGCGCGCTATTCGTTCGAGATCAGTCAGCGGATGAGCGGATACGTCGACCTCCTGCCGGCGTCGGGCGGGAAGCCGTCATGAGGATCGAGCGACTCGTGGACCTTCGTTCGTCCCACGGTCGAGTGGACAGCCGCACCAGGTGCGGCGCTCGAATGTTGGTGGGTGGGTAACAAGCAATACAGCGGGCTCCGAGACCGTCTCGGAGCCCGAGGGTCGCCGAGGGCACCCGATTTCATCAAGAGGGGAGTGCAGTGAAAAACGAATCAGGATTGAACGAGTACGAATATCACTTGTTCGACACGTTGCGTTCCGGCGACTTCAGCCGGCGGGACTTCATTCGCAAGGCGACGGCGATGGGCATCAGCGTGCCGATCATCGGGTCGATCGTCAATGCCGTCGAGCCGGTCGGGGCTGGTGCCGCGTCGCGTTCGGCGCACGCGTTCAGGCCCAAGCGCGGTGGGGTCGCGCGCGTCGGGGTGAACGTTCCGACCGCCGCGCCGGACCCGGTTCTGATGGCCGACGAGGGCGGCATCGTGACGGTCCAGATGGCCGGTGAGTACCTCGTCACGCCGGACCAGAATTGGAACCTCCAGCCCGTGCTCGCCCAGAGTTGGAAGAGCACCAACCCCAAGACCTGGACCTTCACGCTGCGAAAGGGCGTCAAATTTCACAACGGCCAGACGATGACGGCCGATGATGTCGTCGCGACCTTCAACCGTCTGACCGACCCCAAGGTGGGTTCGGCCGCGCTTTCGGCTTTCAACGGCATCCTCGCCAAGGGCCAGATCGAAAAGGTCAGCGAGTACGTGGTGACCTTCCACCTGAGCGTGCCCTTCGTGGACTTCCCGTACCTGCTCTCGCCGTTCAACTACAACGCGATTATTTTGCCGCACAACTACAAGATCGGTACGTTCATGAAGACCGGCTCGGGCACTGGTGCCTACAAGGTCACGGGATACACGCCCGACCAGGGCGCGACCTTTGTGAAAAATCCGTCCTACTGGTCCAAGGGCATGCCCTATATGAACGGCATCAAGTTGAGCTACTACCAGGACACCGCGACCGGTGTGCTCGACATGCAGGGTGGCCAGTACGACTACCTGCCCTCGATTACGTACGGGTCGGGTCAGGCACTCTTCTCGAACCCGAACGTGGTCATCCAACGTCACGCGTCCTCGGGCTACCGCACGATCCAGATGCGCACCGACATCGCGCCCTTCAATAACGTCTACCTCCGTCGTGCAGTGGCCGACGCCCTGGACCGAAAGGGCATGATCAAGGCGTTGCTCGGCGGCTTCGCCACGCTTGGAAACGACGACTACTTCGCGCCGGTCTTCCCGATCTCGAAGCTCGCGATCAAGCAGATTCCCCAACGCCAGCAGAACATCGCCAAGGCCAAGCAGGAGCTGTCCCAAGGTGGTCAGGCGAACGGCTTCGCGGTGACCTTGACGACCGAGCAGTACCAGGAGATTCCGAACCTGGCGGTGGTTATCCAGCAGAACCTGAAGTCGATTGGGGTGAACGTGACGTTGAACGTCGAGACCCAGACCGCCTACTACGGTTCCGGCGCCAATCAGCCGTGGCTGAGCACGCCGTTCGGCATCACCGACTGGGGCGCACGTGGCGTGCCGAGTCAGGGAATCACACCGGCCTACACCTGTTCGGGGACGTGGAACTCCGCCCACTGGTGCAACAAGTCCTACGACAAGCTCCTCGGCTCGCTCAACGCGTCGCTCGACGAGACGACCCGGATGCGCATCGCCGCTCAGATGGCAACGATCCAGCACGACGAGGTACCCGATGCAATCGCGTACTGGCTCGACGACCTGCAGGCGCACGGCAAGAACGTGCACATCGGCTACGCGCCATCGAACTACGTGAACCCGCGCGCCATGTGGTTGGCCTGATCGATTTCCCCGCGCCCTACCGCCCAGCGTAAGCCGGGCGGTAGGGCGCTACACGAGAAACCAATGCTCACCTATCTCTCCAAACGGATCCTCCTGGCGCTTGTGACGCTCGTGCTCGTGTCGCTGATCGTCTTCCTGGCCTCTGATGTCCTGCCCGGCGACGTGGGGCGCACGATCCTCGGCAACTTCGCGACCCGGGCCCAGGTCCACGCGCTCGATGTCAAGTTGGGCCTCAACCACCCCGTGATCGACCGTTACTGGATCTGGGTGAGTCACTTCGTTCGCGGCGACTGGGGCACTTCATACACGCTCCAAGTTCCCGTCTTTGGACTCGTGATGCGCCACTTCCTCAACTCACTGATCCTGGGTGCTTTCGCACTCGTGCTCATCGTCCCGGTATCGATCGCCTTCGGCGTGCTCGCCGCCACGCACCACGACCGTCCCCTGGACCGGGTCATCTCCGTGTCGGGCATGTCGATGCTCGCCCTGCCCGAGTTCGTCACCGGCATCGTCGTACTGGTGTTGTTCTCCATCGTCGTGCATTGGTTCCCCGTGTCGTCCTCGGTGCCGGTCTTCAGCCTGCCCAGCATCGTGCGCAACCTTTTCCTTCCAGCCTTGCCCGAGATGGTGCTGATCTTCGGCTACGTATCGCGCATGGCTCGTGCGGGCACTGTCGAAGCCCTCAACGCGGGTTACACGCGTACCGCGGTCCTAAAGGGCCTGCCTCGGCACCGGGTGATGTTGCGCCACGTGCTGCGTAACTCGCTGCTACCGACGATCACGGTGGTCGCGGTTCAGGCCGGGTACCTCGTCGGCAGTCTCATCGTGGTCGAGACGATCTTCAACTACCCCGGCATCGGTAACCTGATCTACAGCGCCGCGACGAACCACGACCAGCCGGTCCTGCAGGCGGCGGTCTTCCTCGTCGCCCTTGTCTACACGGTGACGAACCTGGCCGCGGACATGCTCTACGCCGTTCTGAATCCTCGCGTGAGGTTGGACTCGTGAGTACGACACTCGAAACGACGCGCGTGGCGCGACTGGACTCACGCCGCGCCCGCGCTCGCGCCGTGTTCGGACAGCTCGTACGTTCGGTGAGCTTCGACGTGGGGGCGCTCATCGTGGTGTTCTGGGTCGTTGATGCGATCTTCTGGCACGTCATGGTCCCCCAGGACCCCCAGGCGCTGAATCCGCTGATCGCCCTGAAGGGTCCGTCGGCCGCCCACTGGTTCGGCACGGACTGGCTGGGTCGCGACGTGTTTTCGCGCACCCTCGCCGGCGCGACCTCGGTGCTCGAGATCGCGCCCCTCGCGACGGTGCTCGGCATCGCCGGTGGGACCATCGTCGGCTTAGTGACTGGCTACTACGGGGGTGCGGTCGACGCACTCGTGATGCGACTCGTCGACGCCTTCCTCGCGTTCCCGCTCGTGATCATCGCGGTGCTGGTGCTCTCACTGCTCGGGACCTCGGAGATCACGGTCATCGTGCTCATCGGCGTGATCTTCACGCCGGTCGTGTCTCGAACCGTGCGCTCAGTGGTGCTCGTCGAGCGCGACAAGGAGTACGTTGCGTCAGCCCGAATGCGTGGTGAGGGTGACTGGTACATCATGACCGCCGAGATCCTGCCCAACGTGACCACGCCGATCATCGTCGAGTCCACGGTCCGCCTGGGTTACGCGATCTTCACCGCGGCGACCCTGTCGTTCCTGTCGCTCGGCATTCAGCAGCCCTCACCCGACTGGGGGCTCACCATCTCCCTCGGTCGTCAGTATCTGCAGATCGCTCCGTGGATTGTGCTCTTCCCGGCCATCGCGCTCGCGACGCTCGTTGTCGCGGTGAACCTGGTCGCCGACTCCGTACAGCAGGTGATGGCCCAATGAGTGAACTGACCACCATCGACGACGTCTTGTCGGTGTCGAACCTCTCGATTTCGTATCGGCGTCGTGCGCGCGCCATGCGCGTGGTGAGCGATGTTAGCTTTTCGATCCGCCGGGGCGAGGCCTACGGCCTCGTGGGCGAGTCGGGTTGTGGCAAGAGCACGATCGCCATGGCGGTTATGGCCTACCTCGCCGATAACGCACAGATCGACGACGGATCGATCCGGCTGCTCGGTGACGAGGTGATCGGCGCACGAGCTGCGGACCTACGCGACTGGCGGGCGAGTCGCGTCGCGATGGTCTACCAGGACCCCGGTTCCTCGCTCAATCCCACGATGCGTGTCGGACGCCAGTTGGCCGAGGTTTACCGGTACCACGATCACGTGACCTGGGACCAAGCCAACGCCGCGGCGCTGTCGATGTTCGAGCGTGTCCAGTTCGCCGACCCGCGTAAGATCCTCGAGCGCTACCCCCACGAGCTCTCAGGTGGGCAGCAGCAGCGGGTCATGATCGCGATGGCGCTCGCGGCGAACCCCGCTCTCTTGATCCTGGACGAGCCGACGACCGGGCTCGACGCGACGGTCGAGGCCGAGATCCTCGACCTCGTCGAGGAGTTGTTGCGCGATATCGGTACGGCCGCGCTATTTATCAGTCACAACCTGGCCATCGTCAGCCGGCTCTGTGAGCGCGTCGGCGTTCTCTACGCCGGACGTCTGGTGGAGGAGGGCCCCGCCTCGGAGGTGTTGCGTAGCCCACATCACCCGTACTCGATCGGGTTGCTCAACAGCATCCCGCACTGGGGCGCCACCAAGGACCACTTGCGACTGCTGCCCATTCCCGGCGACCCGCCGGCCCTCGGACAGATCCCGAGTGGCTGCGCGTTCGCCGGTCGCTGCGCCATCGCACAAGAGTCGTGCCTCGTCGCCGCGCCCCCGCTGGCACCCTGTGCGGGCGTCCACTCGTTGAGTGCGTGCCTACGTCGCGACGAATCCGCGGCCCTGGCCGAGGTGACTGGGAAGAACGTCGAGTCCGATCGACCGAGCCCGGTGGCCACGCCGGTGCACATCCGCCACGAGGCGGTCGTCGAGGTCTCCGACGTCGTCAAGCGCTTTAGCGCCCACGGCACCACCTTGACCGCGGTTGCTGATCTCTCACTCACGATCCACCGGGGCGAGATACTCGGACTCGTGGGCGAGTCGGGCAGCGGTAAGACGACGCTCGCGCGCACCATCGCCGGGCTGTATCGGGCAGACGGTGGCGCGGTGTCGGTCGGTGGGCCGGGTGAGCGCTCGCGTCGTGAACGGGCCCGCTACCTCCAGATGGTCTTTCAAAACCCCGACACCGCGCTCAACCCAAAGTTTCGCGTCGCCCGACTGCTCGGTCGCTCGGTGAAGCGGCTCAATCACGGGCTCTCGGACGACGAGCGTCACGCCAAGGTCCTCGACGTGGCCCGCTCCGTGAAGCTCCAAGAGAGCCATCTCGACCTCTTACCCGGTGCCCTCTCGGGCGGCCTCAAGCAGCGTGTCGCCATCGGTCGGGCCTTCACCGGCGACCCGACGGTCGTGGTGCTCGACGAGCCGGCGTCGGCCCTCGACGTGTCGGTCCAGGCGACAATCTTGAACCTGCTCGTCGATCTGCAGCGAGAACACGACCTCAGCTACCTCTTCATCTCCCATGACCTCTCGGTCGTGCGCTACTTGTCAGACCGCATCGCCGTGATGTACCTCGGCGAGCTCGTCGAGGTCGGCCCAGCGGAGTCGGTCATGAACCCACCGCACCACCCCTACACCGAAGTCCTGCTCTCGGCGAACGCGGCCGCGATCGCCGCGGGTCGACCCCGCATCCGGCTTCGCGGACCGTCGCCGAGTCTCGCGGACCCGCCATCGGGTTGTCGGTTCCACACGCGCTGCCCCCGGTCACTCGGCGACCTGTGCCGCGACGTGGTACCGCCCATGCAGCGCGCGGACGAGGGACATGAGTATCGCTGCCACATCGACCCGGCCACCCTCGCGGCGCTGCAGTCGTCACCCCCCGACGCGTCGTGAGCGCGGCTGACGAACGCGGGGCGACGACCATGGTCGGGGCAGCGACGACGACAAGGAGCAGACGTGGACATCCGTGATTTTTCCCTGGACTTCTTCTCGCTACGCGGGAAGAACGCCATCGTGACCGGCGGCAACACCGGTCTCGGACAGGCGTTCTCGCTAGCGCTCGCCAAGGCCGGGGCCAATGTGTTCATCCCCAGTGTCACCGACGACGGTGGCGAGACGCGAGACCTGATCGAGGCGAGCGGCCAGCGAGCCGAGGTCGTCATGGCCGACGTCACCGCCCCCGGGGGTCCCCGCGAGGTCGTCGAGGCGTGCGTATCGCACTTCGGCTCCCTCGACATCGTGGTCAACTCGGCGGGGATCTGCAACATCGCGACGGTCGACCAGTTCGACCGGAGTCAGTGGGACCCCATGATTGCACTGAACCTGACCGCGCCCTTCGAGCTCAGTTTCGAGGCGGCCAAGTTCATGATGAAACAGCGCTCGGGCAAGATCATCAACATCGGCTCGCTCTTCTCGCTGCTCGGCGGCTTGGGCTCGCCGGCCTACGCCGCGACGAAACACGGCCTGGCCGGGTTCACCCGCGCCTACTGCGACGAGCTCGCCCAGTACAACGTCCAGGTGAACGCGATCGCGCCGGGCTACTTCGCGACAGCGATGACGACGGGTACCCGGTCCAACGCCGAGCAGAACCAGCGGGTCCTCGACCACATTCCCGCCGGTCGCTGGGGTGACGTGGCGGACCTGATGGGCGCGACGGTCTTTCTCGCGAGCCGTGCGGCTGACTACGTGAATGGGCACCTGCTGGTGGTCGACGGTGGGTACTTGGTGCGATGAATTCGATAAAGGAGAACGGACCCGTGGTGAAGACACGATCGGATTTGAGCCGCACGCAGATCGCCGAGCGACTGGTGGCGATGTTCGGCCACGAGCTGGTCAACCTCGACGCCGAGCATCTGCGTCGCGCGAGTGTTGACCGCTTCAAGAAGTACACGGCGGTGAACGACATCTTCGACGGGCCGTTCCCGGTGGCCGTCGTCTCGGTGACCTCGGCGTCGCAGGTGTCCGAACTGCTTAACTTCGCCAACGAACACCGCATCAACGTCGTGGCCCGCACCGGCGGCACCGCGACCGAGGGCGGACTCGAGACGATCGTGGAGGACACGATCGTCGTCGACGGATCGGCGATGAGTGCGATCTTGTCCATCGACCCGGTGAACATGATGGCGACGGCCCAGTGCGGGGTGCCCCTCGAGGTGTTCGAGGATGCGGTTCGAGCTCACGGGCTCACCACGGCGCACTCGCCCCAGTCCAAGCCCATCGCCCAGATGGGCGGACTCACCGCGACCCGATCGATCGGCCAGCTCTCGACGCTCTACGGGGGGATCGAGGACATGGTGGTCGGCCTGGAGGCGGTCTTCCCCGACGGGACGATCACCCGGATTAAGAACGTGCCGCGCCGCGCGGCCGGTCCCGACATTCGCCACGTGGTCATCGGCAATGAGGGCGCCCTGTGCTTCATCACCGAGGTGACGGTCAAGCTCTTCGCCTACCACCCTGAAAACAATCGGTACCAGGGGTTCCTCGTGGATGACATGCGCACGGGTCTCTCCATCCTGCGCGAGGTGATCACCGAGGGGTACCGGCCGGCGGTCTGTCGGCTCTACTCACCCGAGGACGCCCACCAGCACTTCGAGGACCTCGATCCCGAGCGATGCCTACTGCTCTTCATCAGCGAGGGGCCGGCCGCGATTGCGGCGGCGACCGCTGACGCCATCGCCTCAATCGTCGCCGGGCACCTGCACGAGGTCGTGGATCCGGCGCGAATCGAGGCGTGGTTCGCGAACCTGAACTGGGGTATGGACAAGATCCTCGCCGAGCAGGCGACGATGCGCACCGAACACCGACTCGGCTACACGACCGAGATCTCGGCGAATTGGTCCCAGATCGGGGACATCTACGACGCGGTCATGGAACGGATCCGCACCACGTACCCCTACGCCAACGACCTCACGATGCTCGGCGCCCACTCGTCGCACAGCTATCAGACGGGCACCAATCTCTATTTCGTCTACGACTACGACATCGACTGCGAACCCCGAGACGAGATCACCAAGTACCACATCCCGATCAACGCGATCATTGTCGAGGAGGCACTACGCCTGGGCGGGTCCATGGTGCATCACCACGGCATCGGCAAGTACCGTACCGAGTGGACCGAGCGCGAGCACGGCAGCGCCTACTACATCCTGCGTACGTTGAAGACGGCCTTCGACCCTCAGGACATCATGAACAAGGGCACGATCTTCAAGGTGGACTGAGCATGGCCCCGAATTTAGTGATCGCCATCGACAACGGATCCCAGAGCACGAAGGTGTCGATCGTCGACCAAGACGGAGTGGTCGTGAGCGAGGCCCGTCAGGCGCTGCGCCCGAACGACACGCCTCGCCCCGGGGTGGTCGAACACCCCGACGACGACATCTGGGACTCAATTGGCGTCGCCAGTCGAGCCGCGATGGCCCAGTTCCGCGGAGATCCTGCCGACATCGTCGGCGTGGGCCTGTGCACGATCCGTTTCTGCCGTGCGATGCTGCGCGACGACGGCACCCTCGCGAGCCCAGTGCTCAGCTGGATGGACGAGCGCGTCTCGTGGCCCTACGTGCACGTCGACCCGGCAGTTCGTTACGTGACCACATCGTCGGGTTACGTCACACACCGTCTGACCGGCGAGTTCCGAGACACCGCGGCCAACTATCAGGGGGTGTGGCCGATCAGCACCGATCGATGGACATGGCTCGAGGACGACGAGGGCTTCGCCGACTTCGGCATTGAGCGGTCCATGTTGGTCGAGCTGGTGATGCCCGGCGCGTTGCTCGGCGAGGTGACGCCGGCCGCGGCGCGCCACACCGGCATCCCCGCGGGCACCGCGGTCTACGCGACGGCGAACGATAAGGCGGTCGAGGCGCTCGGTAGCGGATTGCGCGCGAAGGATGACCTGTTGGTCTCGCTTGGCACCTACATCGCCGCCATGACGCTCGGCACGTCGAACCGGACCGGCGCGGCGGGGTTCTGGACCAACTTCGCGTCCACTCCCCGTGACTACCTCTACGAGAGTCTCGGGATCCGGCGGGGCATGTGGACGGTCAGCTGGTGGCGTGACATCCTCGGCACCGAGGTTCTCGGCGCCGCGGCCGCGGCCGAGATGAGTCCCGACCAGTTCCTCGACGGGGGCGCGGCCACCGTGCACCCGGGGTCCGATGGCCTGATGGTGATCCTCGACTGGCTCGCCCCGACCGAGCAGCCGTTTCGCAAGGGTTCAATCCTCGGGCTCGACGCGCGCCACGGGCGATTCCACGTGCACAGGGCGATCCTCGAGGGGATAGCAATGACGATGGCGCGTCACGCACGCGCGATGGCGCACGAACTCGAGCGTGACTTCTCGCGGCTCATCCTCGCCGGCGGTGGCGCGCAGTCCTTGTTGTTCGCACAGATCTTCGCCGACGTCTTTGCTTTGCCGGTCGCTCGATCGACGGTGCCGAGCGGCGCCGGACTCGGCGCCGCGATGTGCGCCGCCGTTGGATCCTCGATCCATCCATCGTGGGACGAGGCGGTCGCCCGTATGGTTCACTGGCGCGACCCGGTCGCACCGATCATGTCCAACCACGCGCGCTACCAGCAATTGTCCGAGGTCTATGACGCGGTCCCCCAGTACACCGACGCGATCTATCGTTCCTCATTCGAACTGTTTCACTAGCGTGCGTCAACAAATCGACAACCCGAAACCGATTGCCATTCAAGGACCGAGGAACCTACGATGCCACTACGGGTTGACGTGCTCGCTCGGGGGGAGACATCGATGGCCATCACGTCCGGTCCGCCGCCTAAGCGAGGTCACGGGGCGGGCGGTGTTGGCGCGTCAGATGTCGACCGGGCGACCGTCGGGGCAATCCTGCAAT
>JAJZSM010000300.1:0-2294 GCA_021849765.1 Actinomycetes bacterium
CGCCCGTTTGAGCGACACTTGAACGGCCACTCGTCCGACCGCGACGGACTCGGGCTGGTGCACCGTAATGGCGTCTTCTGGCTTTTCCACCATCTCTCACCGCCCAACGGCACGTCTCGATCGCGTGTCCTGTCTCCAGGCGGGCCCCCACGGGCACCCTACCGCGAAGGTTCCGAGACCTAGCCAGCAATGATCCAATGGTTCACCGGTAACCTCTCTCACGTGTCAGCCATGTCACGCACCTCACGCGTCAAGCGCTCTGGGCCTCGGAACCATCGAGAGGTTGGGCGATGATCGGGGCGGAGGAAGCCCGCTCCGTCGTCCTGGCACCACTACAACCACTCGCGCCGGTCGAGCGCACGCTCGCCGAGACCATCGGACTCGTGGCCGCGAGCACCGTGCGCGCGACCGAGCCCGCCCCCATCTTCACCAACTCCGCGATGGACGGCTTCGCCGTGCGCGCCCAAGACGCGATGACCAACCCGGCGCGCCTTCGCATCGTGGATTCGGTCTTCGCCGGTGAGTCAAGCGACGTCGTCGTCGGCCTTGGTGAGGCCATCCGGATCATGACCGGTGCGCCCCTGCCACCCGGTGCCGACACGGTCTGCCCTCGCGAGGACACCGTGGTCGACGAGGACGGACGCTTCGTGACCCTCCAGCGAGCGGTGGTTCCCGGGGACTGCGTGCGACACGTCGGCGAGGACCTGACCGTCGGAGCCACACTCGTCAGTCCCGGCGACGTCGTGGACCCGGCATTACTCGGTGCCCTCGCCGCCCAGGGAGTGACCTCGCTTCTCGTCCACCCCTTACCGCGCGTCGGCGTGCTCTCGACGGGTAACGAGCTTGTCGAAGGACCGGGTCGCCTCGGTCCGGGCCAGATCCGAGACTCGAACCGACCCACGTTGCTCGCCGCGCTACGCCAGTCGGGATTCGCGCCGATCGATCTCGGCACGGTACGCGATTCGCAGCCGGACCTGCGCGCAGCATTCGAGCACGCGCGCACCACGTGTGACGCCGTGATCTCGACGGGCGGCGTGAGCGCGGGCGACGCTGACTTCGTCAAGGTGGTCCTCGCCGAGTTGTTTGTCGGGCACGCGCAATCGATGCAGGTCGCGATTCGCCCGGGCAAACCATTCACCTTCGCCTACGACGAGTCAACGAACACGCCGTTCTTCGGCCTCGCCGGCAATCCTGTTTCCACCCTGGTCGGCTTCGAACTGTTCGTGCGCCCGGCATTGCGCCGTCTCGCGGGCCATCATGATCTCGAGCGACCACGCCTGTCGATGGTGCTCGACGAAGACCTCGTTCGCCGGCCCGACGGCAAGCTCCATCTCGTCCACGGCGTCTGTCGCAGCTCGCAAGACGGACTCGTGCACGTCGAACGTCTCGCCCGGCGAGGCTCGCACCTACTCTTCGCCGTCGCGGGTGCCAACTGCCTCATCGTGGCGCCCGACGGCGAGGGCTACCGTGCCGGTGACACGGTGCGAGCCCTGCTCCTCGACGCCAGCGAACTCAACGTCGTCGCGCATCACTCCCGCCGCCCCTAGTCGTGCTCCCGCGAGTCGGTTCGCTCACGTTCGGCCAACCAGCGCGGCGCGTATCGAGAAGCCCAGACCTCACTCACCCGCCCGCGCACCATCGATTTGAGGGCGGCAGGGTGCGTGAGGGCCATGACGACGTGTGCGACGATGAACAATACGAGTAACCAGGCGAAGGTGTCGTGGACGAAGGTCGCGCCCGACCGCCACGACACCGGCACCAGGTCGAACCACTTCAGGACGACCCCGGTGGCGAAGAGGACGATTGACGAGGCCGCGACCACGACGGCGTTGAGCTTCTGACCGGGAT
Organism: Actinomycetes bacterium; assembly: GCA_021849765.1. Next base: position 1,849 of record JAJZSM010000300.1, read on the forward strand.
TGAACTTGTCGGCGTTGATCTGGAAGCGACCCCACGAACGAAGCCACGTGATCTCGTCGTGGGTCCAGCCGTTCACCCGTCGTATGTCGCGTCGAAGCCGCCTGCCCCACGGTGCGAGGACGGCCACTGCGAAGGGGACGGGTAGCGCCAGGCCCGTCCACAGGTGAACTTGCTCGACGTCGACGCGCGGGAGCATTAGCCCGAAAAGCGAACCGAAGTAGAGCGGGATCGCCGTCACGATCAGGACGCCGAAGAGCGCCGCGCAGATCCAGTGCGTTGCGCGTTCGACGACGTCGAAGCGCACGAAGTCGCGGGGGCGTTCACCCGCGACCTCACTGTCGGCCGTCACGTGAGACCCGGGTCTGGATTCGTCGGACCGGTCGTACCGTCGAGCCAGCCATTCACGGGGTAGCCGTTCATCTCCCAATAGCCAGGTTCGACGGCGT
>JAJZSM010000300.1:2304-2788 GCA_021849765.1 Actinomycetes bacterium
GCGTCCACGACCCGGATTGCCGAGAGCCACTTGAGCGACTTGTATCCGTACATCGGTGCTACGTACAGCCGTACTGGTCCGCCGTGCTCGACGGTGATCGGTGCGTTGAGCATCCGGTAGGCGACGATGACGTCGGCCAGACGGGCCTGGTCGATAGTGAGACTCTCGGTGTCAGCGCCGTCGTAAGACTCGAAGCTGACCGCGACCGCGTCGGGTCGCGCGCCCACGTGGTCGAGCAGGTGCGAGAGTCGCACGCCTCGCCACTCGACGTTGGGCACGCGCCAGCCCGTAACGCACTGGAAGGCCTTCACCATCGTGGTCGCGGGCATCGCCTCGAGGTCATCGAGGGTGAACGTCATCGGACGATCGACGAGGCCACTCACGTGCAGGCGGTAGGCCGATGGCGCGATGACCGGGAAGTCCCCGTTGATCGAGTAAATGCGGAAGCGGTCGCCGCCGGGCAGCAGGCCACCGAACCCTGAAC
>JAJZSM010000301.1:0-430 GCA_021849765.1 Actinomycetes bacterium
CACCGTCGGCACGATGTAGTTCGCCGAGAGGTCGTCGGAACTCACCGCGTCCGCGATTGCCCGGCCGGCCGCAATCTCGACCTCCTCGGTGACACGGGTCGCACCCGCGTCGAGCAGGCCGCGGAAGATGCCGGGGAAGGCGAGCACGTTGTTGATCTGATTGGGCTCGTCGCTTCGACCCGTCGCCACGATCGCGGCGTGGCGACGAGCGATCTGGGGGTCGATTTCGGGGTCGGGATTGGCCAAGGCGAAGACGATGGACTTGGGAGCCATGACGGTCAGTTGTTCCTCGGTGACCAGGTTCGGTCCGGACACGCCGACGAAGACGTCGGCGCCGCGCATCGCCTCTGTCAGGTCGCCGCGGCGCTTTTCGGCGTTGGTGTGCGTGGCGAGCCAACGACGATCCTCATCGAGGTTCGGGTCGTTCTCA
>JAJZSM010000301.1:440-2775 GCA_021849765.1 Actinomycetes bacterium
TGGCGGTTCACCCCGATGATGTCACCGGCACCCTCGGCCATCAAGAGCTTCGAGATCGCTACGCCGGCGGCACCGACGCCGAGCATGACGACGCGGATGTCCTTCATCTCCTTGCCGACGACGCGCAGGGCGTTGCGAAGCGCGGCGTAGACGACCACGGCGGTGCCGTGCTGGTCGTCGTGGAAGACGGGAATGTCGAGCAGGTCGCGCAGCCGCCGTTCGATCTCAAAGCACCGCGGCGCCGCGATGTCCTCGAGGTTGATGCCGCCGTAGACCGGGGCGAGGCACTGCACGATGCGCACGATCTCGTCGACGTCTTGAGTGTCCAGGCAAACCGGCCAGGCGTCGACGTCAGCGAAACGCTTGAAGAGCAGTGCCTTACCCTCCATCACCGGCAGCGCCGCTTCGGGGCCAATGTTGCCAAGACCCAGGACGGCCGAGCCGTCGGTGACGACAGCGACCGTGTTGCGCTTGATCGTGAGCTTGCGCGCCAGGCTCTTGTCCTTGGCGATGGCGTTCGAGATTCGCGCGACGCCGGGGGTGTAGGCCATCGATAGGTCGTCACGGGTCTTCAGCGCGATCTTGGGCTTGACCTCGATGGTGCCGCCGAGGTGCATGAGGAACGTGCGGTCGCTGATCGCGTGCACCGAGGCGCCAACGACCGCCTCGACGACCTGGCCGAGCACCGCCGCGTGGTCCTCGTTGCTGGCGTTGCAGGTTACGTCGACCACCATGCGGCCGTCGATGGGCTCGACCACGTCGAGGGCGGTCACGAGTCCGCCGGCGTCGGCGACCGCGGTGGCGATGTCGGGAATGGTCGACGCAGCGTCCAAGATGACGCGCATGGTGATTGAGTAGGAGGCGCTGGGCATGCTCATGGGGGGTTCACGGCTTTCTCGCAGGATGGTTTCTCGGTGCCGCCGAATGCGCCCGATGGCACCGTGCTCCATGCTAGGTCGCGTAATCAACGGTCCCATGTGACCGAAGACCGTTACTTCGGGGTAACGCTACGCTCCGATCACGCGGACCGGTCGGCGGTATAACGCGGGTCGCCGGAAGCGCGTGACCGCGATCTGCGCGCGACGCCGCGTCACCTCGTCGAGGTCGAGAGTGGCGGTGATTACTTGGGGTTGGTCACCCGACGACTCGGCGAGCACCACGCCCCACGGGTCGACGATCAGCGCGTGACCGTAGGTCGCGATGCCGTCGCTCGTGACGCCCGCCTGGGTCGCGGCGACGACGAAGGCGTGGTTCTCGATCGCCCGCGAGCGCACGAGCACGTGCCAATGGCTCTGACCCGTGCTCGCGTTGAAGGCGGCCGGTATTGCGAGCACGTCGGCCCCATTGGCGGCCAGCGTCTGATACAACTCGGGGAACCGGACGTCAAAGCAGACCGAGAGCCCGACGCTGAAGCGCTTCAGTCTTGCCACCACGAGTTCCTCGCCGGCGCTCAGGTCGTCGGACTCTCGGTGGGTGATGGCACCGGGGACGTCGACGTCGAAAAGATGGGTCTTGCGATAGGTCGCGACAATCGACCCCGAGGAATCGAGCAGGACGCTCGTGTTGAAGGGACGCTCGTCGCCGCGCCGCTCAAGCATGCTGCCGAGGTGGAGATGGATCCGCCGACGCTTGGCGACTGCCGCCATGCGCCCCGTCGTGGGTCCGGGGATGGATTCGGCGACGTCGTTGAAGCGCCGCGACGGACCGAGATAGTTGAAGTACTCGGGAACCTGGACGTACGTCGCCCCCTCGTCGGCCGCGAGCTCGACCAGGGCGATCGCGGATTCGAGATTCTGTTCGGGGTTCGAGCCCGAATTCATCTGAATCGCGGCGACGGTCACCGTTCGAGCCTTCACGACGCCTCCTGTCCTAGTGGCAATCTATCGGCGACGCGAACGACCTACGCCGGGTCGGTGGGGTTGTGCGTGGCGACCCAGTCACGAACCTCGTGTTTGCGGGTCTTGCCGGTCGCGGTCTTGGGCAGCTGGTCGGCGACGAGTATGCGCTTGGGCACCTGGAACCCCGCCAGGCGGTCCTTGGCGTAGGCGATGACCGACGCGGCGAGTAGCGCGGGGTCGAGTGACCCATCGGGCACCACGACCGCCCATACGGCTTCGCCCCAGTGCTCATCGGGCACGCCGACGATAACGCTCTCGGCGACGCCGGGGGCGCTGGTCACGATTCGCTCGACGTCGACCGACGAGACGTTCTCCCCGCCGGTCTTGATGATGTCCTTCAGCCGGTCGGTGAACCAGACCACGCCGTTTTCGTCGAGATGGCCGATGTCACCGCTGTGAAACCAGCCGTGGGCGAAGGCCGCGGTGTTGGCGTCGCG
>JAJZSM010000302.1 GCA_021849765.1 Actinomycetes bacterium
AAGACGCGCGAGGAATTACCCCATTCGATCCACTGTCGGGTGACCGAGTTCGAGTGGCCCCACATCACCGTCGAGATCCTCGTGGAGCGCGAGAGCCAGAAGGGGATGGTCATCGGCCACGGTGGCCAGTTGCTAAAGGACGTCGGCATCGCGGCGCGCCGCCAACTCCCCGAGGGGGCCTATCTCGAGCTGCGCGTATCGGTCGAGCCCGGCTGGCAGCGTCGTGACGACGCGCTTGACCGCTTCGGCTACTGAGCTGCGTTCCCGCTCGGCACGGGTGGTGCGGCTCGTCGCAGGCTGATCAGGGCGAGGGCAACGACCACGACGAGCGCGGCGAGGAGATAGAGCGACCCGAGACCGAGGTACTTGAGTCCACTCATCAAGACCACGACGGTTATCAGCGGGCGGATCAGGCGATTGGCACTGCGCGACGAGATCAGTGAACCGACGAAGGTGGCGGGGACGGCGCCGAGGATCACGGCGACGGTGACGCTGAGCCCGACGTGACCGAAGAGCAGCGAACCCATCGTCGCGCCGAAGGCGAGGGGCACCGACTGCGCGAGGTCCGTGCCGACCAACTCGGAGCCGCTCATCGACGGGTAGAGGAGCATGAGCGCGGCCATCATGAGTGAGCCAGCGCCGACCGACGTCAGACCCACCATGAATCCGCCGACGATCCCCGTGAGGATGGTCGGGACGGTTCGCACCACGAGTGAGACCGACAGACTCGGCGCGGCGACCCCGAGGAACGGCCGCGCGATCATCGCTGCGCCACCGACGACGAGCGCGACGCCGAGTAGGCGGCGAAGGTCGAGCTCGGCGCCCGCCGACGTGCCGATTCGGTCCATGACGAAGGTGCCGAGGAAGGCCGACGGCACGGAGCCCACGCACAACAGTGCGGCCACCCGACGGTTCACGGTGTGGCGGCGCCAGTGGACGAGTGCGCCGGCGGGTCGCATCACCAGGGTCGCGACAAGGTCCGACGCAATCGCGGCGGACGGCGCGACCCCGAAGAGTAAGACGAGCATGGGGGTCATGACCGCACCGCCACCGGTCCCGGTGATGCCGACCAAGAGCCCAACCACGGCACTGGCCAGTACGAGCAGAACGTCGAGGTGCACGAGCAGGGGTTTCCTTAAGCCAGTTTTACTAGTGAAATTATAGTCAATTAGTCGTCGTCCGAGACCGCTTGGGCGGCGTCGCGGATCGTGCGCAAGAACGAGGTCACGTCGGACCGACTTCGCGTGCGACGCATGGGCGGCAGACGGCGGAAGAACTGCGTGCGATACGAGGCCTCGGCGAGCCTGGTGTCGAGCACCGCGACCACGCCACGGTCATCGGCGCTGCGGATCAGGCGGCCGACGCCCTGGGCGAGCAACATCACGGCGCGCGGCAGGTCCACCTCGTAGAACGGTCGAGCGGCGCGCTCACGCCGCGCGACGGCGAGGGGGTCACTCGGCACTGCGAAGGGGAGCCGGTCGATGGTGACCAAGCTGAGGGAGTGGCCCGGGATGTCGACGCCCTGCCAGAAGCTCGTCACCGCGAAGAGGCTGGTGTCGGCCTCGTCGCGGAAGCGCTCGAGGATGCGTTGTCGCGAGAAGGTCCCCTGGACGAGCACCGGTGTTTCCAATCGGGGCGCGACCGCCTCGGCCACGCGGTTCATCACCGAGCGGTTCGTGAAGAGTGCCAGCGTACGACCCCCCGCCGCGTCGATGAGCTGGACCAACTCGTCGATGATCGCCGCTTCGGCGCCGTCGCCCGTTCGTCCGGGGAAGTCACTCGGCACGTAGAGCAGCGCGCGGTGCTGATAGTCGAAGGGACTGGGCACCCGTTCGACGGTGAGGTCGCCGAGCCCGAGCGCCCGGGGCAGGGTGTCGGGGATAGTGGCGCTGGTGAGCACTGCGGTGACCGTTCCCCAGAGCAGTTCCTCAAGACGGGGGCCAACGTCGATGAGGGCGAGTTCGACGGTGACCTCGCGCTCATGCGCGACGAGGTACACGAGTTCGTCGTCGGTGGTCTGACGCAGCCGTTGGAGGTCGCCGGCGAGGTGGATCGCGGGCCCGAGGGCGCGTTTGCGGCGAAACTCGTGGGCGAGGTCCGTCGTCGCTAACCCCCGCAGCGCGTCGACGATCACCGTGACGAGCTCGCCCACGCGTTCGAGCAGCGTGCGCACTTCCTCGTCGAGACCCGTCATCCGCTGGGCTTCGACCTGGCGGTGCAGGGCGTCGTCCAGCCGATCGGAAACACTCGCCAGCTCAATGCTTGAGGTGTGGGCCGGGCCGAGCAGGGGACGCGCAACGCCCGCGAGCGCCCTGATCCGCGTGGCGGTGAGTGAGGTGCCGAGCAGTTCTGCGAAGACGTCCAGCGTCTCGTGGGCCTCGTCGAAGACGACGAGGTCGTGGCTCGGCAGGAGCATCGATCCCGACGCGAGGTGCGAGGCGTAGAGGTGATTGTTCACGATGACGATCGAACTGGCGGCGGCCCGGTCGCGCGCTAACTCGGCGAAACACGATGCGCCCTGGGGGCACTCCGCACGGCCGAGGCACTCCTGCGCGCTCACGGTGAGTGCCCGCCGGGTCCGCGAGTCCAGGTCAAAGGTCAACTCGTCCAGGTCACCGGTGTCGGTCTCGTTGGACCAACGCACCACCCGGCGAATCTGGTTAGCGACCGTGCGTGGCACCTCGGTGTCGTCGTCGAAGTGCAGTTGTTCGGCACCCATCTCGTGGGCCCGGTTACGACAGAAGTAGTT
>JAJZSM010000303.1 GCA_021849765.1 Actinomycetes bacterium
ACAGTACTCCTGAGATTGGCCGTTGCGTCGTCGTATATCGAGTCGCGGGTCCGTCTCGGGCGACTTCGAAGGAGGGCCGAGTGGAACCGACGGACGTACGGGACCCGAACTACTACCACCGAGTAGTGGACTGTCAATGGGCCTGTCCGGCCCACACCGATGTGCCGGGCTACATCCGTCTCATCTCCCAGGGCGAGTTCGACGAGGCCTACCTCCTCAATCGCTCCTCCAACGTCTTTCCGGGCGTGCTCGGGCGCACGTGCGACCGGCCGTGCGAACCGGCCTGTCGACGCGGGCGCGTCGACGGCACCCCGGTCGCCATCTGTCGACTGAAGCGCGTGACCGCCGACCTGAAGGGTGACATCACCGATCGCCTCGCCCCGATCCCCGAGCAGAAGAACGGCAAGCGCGTCGCACTGATCGGCGCCGGCCCGTCCTCGCTCACCGTCGCCAACGACCTTGCCCCGCTCGGCTACGAGATCACCATCTACGAGAAGTTCGACCAGCCCGGTGGCCTGATGCGCTCGAACATCCCGAACTTCCGACTCCCGGCCGAGGTCCTCGACGAGGAGACCGGCGTCATCCTCGACCGCGGTGGCGTCGAGATCCGCTACAACACACCCGTGACGAGCCTGCGCGGACTGCTCGACGAGGGCTACGACGCCGTCTACGTCGGCGTTGGTGCACCGAGGGGCAAGGAACTCGACCTGCCCGGACGCCACGACGAGGTGGAATCGCACATCCACATCGGCATCGACTGGCTCGAATCGGTGGCTTTCGGCCACCTCGACTCGATTGGCAAGCGGGTGCTCATCATCGGCGTCGGCAACACCGCGATGGACTGCTGTCGCACGTCACGGCGAGTCGGCGGCGAGGACATCAAGGTCATGGCCCGCCGACCCCGCGAGTTCTTCAAGGCCTCGCCCTGGGAACTCGAAGACGCTGAGGAAGAGGGCGTCGAGATCGTGGTCAACCACGCGCCCAAGCGTTTCGTCGTCGAAGACGGCCGTCTCGTGGGCATGGAATTCGACGTGCTCGAGTGGGACGAGGGCGCTCGTCACTCGACCACCGTCGACACGGTCGTCGTACCCTGTGACGACGTGATCTTGGCCATTGGCCAGGAGAACGCGTTCCCCTGGATCGAGCGTGAACTCGGCATCGAGTTCGGCGAGTGGGACATGCCGGTCGTCGACGAGACGACGTTCCAGTGCAGTCGCCCGGGCGTCTTCTTCGGCGGCGACGCCGCGTGGGGGCCCAAGAACATCATCTGGGCCGTCGCGCACGGCCACGAGGCCGCCATCTCGATCGACAACTACTGCTCGGGCATCGCGCTCGAGGACCGGCCCGCGAAGGGGCTCAATCTCGTCAGCGCGAAGATGGGCATGAACGAGTGGCGCTACCACAACGACTACAACCCCTCGCCGCGTCAGCAGATGACCCACGTCGATCTGACCGAGCGATTCAGCTCGCTCAACCTCGAGGTCGAGCTCGGCTTCAGTGCCGCCCAGACGGCCCGCGAGGCCCAGCGCTGCCTCAACTGCGACATCCAGACGGGTTTCACGGCCTCGGCCTGCATCGAGTGCGACGCCTGCGTGGACATCTGTCCGGTCCAGTGCCTGACGATCACGCGCAACGGCGACGAGTCCGACCTGCGCAGCCGACTCTCGGCGCCGTCGACCAACCTCGACCAGGCGCTCTTCGTCTCGGGACCGCTCCCCCAGACCGGTCGTGTGATGGTCAAGGACGAGAACGTCTGCGTCCACTGCGGCCTGTGCGCCGAGCGTTGCCCGACCGCGGCCTGGGACATGGAGGAGTTCACCCTGATCTCGCCCTACGCCGGTGCCGGCGTGCTGCACATCCCGGTCGCTTCGACCGCAAACGAAGGAAGGAACTGATATGACCATCGACGCGGCCCCCACCGTGCGAGTCAACGATTTCGCGGTCAAGTTGGCGAATGTGAACGGCACCGGCTCGGCCAGTGCGAACAGCCTCTTGATGCAGGCGATCTTCCGCATGGGCATCCCGGTGTCGGGTAAGAACCTCTTCCCCTCGAACATCCAAGGGCTGCCCACCTGGTACGAGATTAGGGTCAACAAGGACGGCCACACCGCGCGCGCGCTCGAGTACGACCTCATGGTCGCCATGAACGCCCAGACCTACGCCGAGGACATCGCGGCCGTGCGCTCCGGTGGCTACCTCCTGTTCGACTCGTCCTGGCCCCTCGACGACGACCTTTTCCGCGCCGACGTCACCTTCCTCGGCGTACCCCTCGCGCGCATGTGCCTGGACAACTTCACGAAGCCGCGCGAGCGGATCCTCATGAAGAACATCGCCTACGCGGGAGCAATCGTTGCGCTGCTCGGCATCGACGTGGACCTCGTGCGCTCGCTGTTGGCTGAGACCTTCGCACGCAACGAGGCGCTGCGCGAATCCAACCAGAAGGCCCTGCAACTCGGCTACGACTTCGCGAAGGAGACCTTCGACTGCCCACTGCCGTTCCACGTCGAGGCGATGGACGCGACCAAGGACTCGATCCTGATCGACGGCAACACCGCGACAGCGCTCGGTGCCCTCTACGCCGGGGCCACGGTCGCCGGCTGGTACCCGATCACCCCGGCGACGGCGGTGATGGACAACTTCACCAAGCTCTGCGCGACCTACCGCCGCGAGGTCGTGCCCGGCAAGAACGAGGGCGACCCGCCCACGGTGAAGAACAACTACATCATCCTCCAGGCCGA
>JAJZSM010000304.1 GCA_021849765.1 Actinomycetes bacterium
AGCCGGCCTTGATCGCCTCAATCTTGGCGAGTCCGGAATTGAGGTACATCCCGGTCCCTTTGGCCGCAGTCGGCATGGCGTTGGGGCTGTGGCGCTGCCACGACGAGATCTTCATGCGCACGCCGTTGGCGAGACCGTCGTCACCGAGGTAGGCGCCCCACGGCCAGGCAGCGATCGCCACCTTGACGGGGGCCGGTAGGGGGTTCACGCCCATCTCGCCGTAACCCAGGTACACCAAGGGTCGGATGTAGCACCCGTTCGCGAGGTCGTTGGCGCGCACGGTCTCGACGACGGCGTCGCAGAGCTCGTCTAGGGAGAACGGCACGTCGATCATCAGGATCTTGCAACTGCGCAGTAGGCGCGCCATGTGCTCGCGCAGCCGGAAGACCGCGACGCCACGGGGCGTCTTGTAGGCGCGGATCCCCTCGAACGCTCCGGTTCCGTAGTGCAACCCGTGGCTCAGGACGTGCGTCGTCGCGTCGTTCCAGTCGACGAGCACCCCGTCCATCCAAATCTTGTCAGTCGGCGTTATGGGCATCACAACCTCTCTATCAGTCGTTGCGTGAGAGCCGCCGTGTCTCCGGCGGTACCGTCGCGCTCAAAGTCTGCCACTGCGCGAGCGATGCGCCGCGCGGCGTCGAGTTCACCGAGGTGCTCGAGCATCAAACCAGCTGAAGAAATCGCCGCCAACGGGTTTGCGGCACCGGTCCCAACTATGTCGTGTGCGGCGCCGTGCACGGGTTCGAAGAGCGACGCGCCGGTGCGCGCCGGGTTCAAGTTGGCGCTCGCGGCGAAGCCAATCCCGCCACTCACCGCCCCCGCCAGGTCCGAGAGGATGTCACCGAACAGGTTGTCGGTGACGATTACCCCGTAGCGAGCCGGGTCCTCCACCAGATAGATGCACGCGGCGTCGACGTGGTTGTAGTCGACACTGACCGTGGGGAACTCCGCCTTCACCTCGTTGACGACCCTCGACCACAGGTTCCCGGCGTAGGTGAGCACGTTGGTCTTGTGCACGAGGGTCAGTCGCGGGCGCTCCAGCGCGGCCGCGCGCTCGAAGGCGTAGCGCACGCATCGTTCGACCCCGAAACGGGTGTTCACCGAGCCCTGGGTCGCCACCTCGTGGGCCGTGCCGTACCGCAGGACGCCGCCCTCACCGGCGTAGGGTCCCTCGGTGTTCTCGCGCACGATCGCGAAGTCGAGGCCCTCGGCCAGTGAGCCGGGCACGCCGTGAAAAGGACGGTAGTTGATATAGAGGTCGAGCCCGAAGCGCAGGCGAAGTAAGAGGCCGCGCTCTAAGACGCCGCCGGGAATTCGCGTGTCGCCGATTGCCGGGCCGACCGCACCGAGCAAGATGGCGTCGTACCCTCGCAGCGCCTCGAGCGTCTCGTCGTCGAGGACAAAGCCGTCGCGCAGGTACCGCGCCGCACCGAGGTCGAAGTCCGTCGTGGCGAGAGCGACGCCCACTGCCTCGACGACTGTCAGCGCGGCCTGGGTCACCTCGGGCCCGATACCGTCTCCCCCGATGACCGCCACCCGATATGGCTCGTTCGTCGCCACGCCCACCTCCCTGATCCCCCCAGTCTGCTTGGCCCGCCCTCAACGAGGCAAACCCGATCGATGATCAAAGAACGCGACCACTAGAGTCAATGTCCTACCCAGGAGATGACACCTCATGGCTGGCGAAATCCACCGGATAACCAAAGAGACACTGGACAAGCTCCGTGACGAATATCACCACCTGACCACGGTCGGGCGTACCGAGATCGCGCGGGTCATCGAGGCCGCCCGGCTGCTCGGCGACCTCTCGGAGAACGGCGACTACCACGCCGCGAAGGACGAACAGGGCAAGATGGAGGCCCGCATCCGCCAGATCGACACGGTGATCAGGAATCATGAGTTAGTCGAGCGCGACGCGACCACCGGCGTCGTCCAGCACGCCACGATCGTGAGCGTCGTCTACGACGGCGATGCCGATGACGACGCCCAAGAGTTCTTCATCGGATCGATCGAGGAGAAGCCCGAAGGGGCGCTCGTCGCGTCGCCGACCTCACCGCTCGGCTCGGCCCTGCTCGGTCACGCCGTGGGCGACGAGGTGGAGTACGAGGCGCCGTCGGGCACGTTGCGCGTGCGGATCATCGGGCTGCGCTGACGTGGCCGGACGGACCCTCTTCGAGAAGATCTGGGACGAGCACGTCGTCGCCAGCCCGGCCGGCGAGCCGACACTGCTCTATATCGACCTGCACCTGATCCACGAGGTCACCAGCCCGCAGGCCTTCGACGGGTTACGTCTGAATCACCGCCCGGTGCGCCGACCCGATCGAACACTCGCCACCGCCGACCACAACGTGCCCACCGACCCACTCTCGACGCCGGTGCAAGACCCCATCTCGCGGCGCCAACTCGAAGCACTCGACGAGAACTGCCGCGAGTTCGGCGTGACCCTCTTTGCGCGGGGCCACGAGAACCAGGGCATCGTCCACGTCATCGGTCCCGAGTTGGGCGTCACCCAGCCCGGCATGACCATCGTCTGCGGCGACTCGCACACTTCCACGCACGGCGCCTTCGGCGCACTCGCCTTCGGTATCGGCACCAGCGAAGTCGAGCACGTCCTCGCCACGCAGACCCTCCCCCAGCAGCGGCCCAAGACAATGGCGGTCACCGTCGACGGCACCCTGCCCGAAGGCGTGAGTGCGAAGGACCTCGTCCTCGCGATCGTCGCACGACTCGGCACC
>JAJZSM010000305.1 GCA_021849765.1 Actinomycetes bacterium
GACCAGGTGGACACGTCGCAGTACCGGCTGCTCCCCTTTCGCAGCCCCGTCGCGCTCGAGCTCTTCGAGTACGCGACCGAGGCGCTCGCCCAGCGGCGGATCACCCCGACCCACGACGTGCTCTCCACCCTGCTCGAGCCGACCACCGACGGTGAATCCCTCGATGATCTCGCTCTTAAGAACTTCTTCACGTTGATGGTGGCCGCCGGCAACGACACGACGCGCTACTCCATGACCTCGGGGCTGCAGACGCTCATCGATCGGCCCCACCTGCTCGCGGCGCTTCCCACGATGGCCCTCGACCAGCGCAAGGCCCTCATCGAGGAGATGCTGCGCTGGGCCAGCGTCACGATGCACTTTCGCCGCACCGTCACCCAAGACACCGAGCTGAACGGCAAGACCCTTCGCGCGGGCGACAAGGTCGTGATGTGGTACGTCTCGGCGAACTACGACGAGTCACACTTCGAGACACCCTACGACTTTGACCCCGAGCGCAGCCCGAACGACCACGTGACCTTCGGGCTGCACAGCCCGCACCTGTGCCTGGGAGCACACCTCGCGCGACTCGAGATGCGCGTGCTCTTCGAAGAGATCGCCGCGCGGTGGTCAACGATCGAGTCCGCCGGGGAGACCGAGCGCTTGCGCTCGAACTTCATCAGCGGCGTCAAGCGGATGCCGATCGCCGTCACCTGGCGCTGACGCTAGAGGAACGGCAGATACTCGCGCAGTTCCCAGTCGGTGGTTGCAGCCAGGTACCTTTCCCACTCCGCGCGCTTCACTGAAAGGTGCTGGGAGACGAGATCCGCCCCGACGGCTTCGACCAGTTCGCGGTCGGCTTCGAGAGCGTCGAGGGCCTCGGCGAGCGAGTGCGGCACACCGACGGTCGCGTCGATCGTGTCGAGGCCGTTGCCACCCTCGGGCGGACCCGGGTCGACGCCGCCGGTGAAGCCCAGTAGCGACGCCTGCAACACGGCAGCGATCGCCGTGTGCACGACAGCCCCACCGTCGCTGAGTCGGTGCTCAAGGCGCGCGGCTGGGCCGCGCTCGCCGGGAATCCGAATCGTCGCGCCGCGGTGGTCGTATCCCCAGTTGGCCCAGTAACCCGATAGCGACGCCGGTCGGAGGCGCTTGTAGGCGTTGACAGTCGGCGCGCAGAGACCGGCGAGGCTCTGGTGGTGAGCGAGGAGTCCACCGACGACGTTCTTCGCCAGGGCCGAGATCCCGTCGGGCTGGGCCGCGTCGTTAATGACATTCGCGCCGGTCACGTCGGTAAAGGAGAAGTTGATGTGCAGCCCCGATCCGCCTCGGTCCGACAGCGGTTTGCCCATGAAAGTGACCAGCAGACCCATGCGGTGGGCGACTTCGCGGGCGAGCACCTTGAACAAGAAGCCCTCGTCGGCCGCGCGCAAGGCGTCGGCATAGCGCAGGGTGAATTCGAACTGGGGCGTGTCGTACTCGGAGTTGACCGATTCCAGCGGGATCTGCGCGTCGGAGCAGGCCTGCCAGATGGCGTCGACCAGTCCGTGGGGGTCCACCGCGGGTCCCGTGCCGTAGACGAAGGCGCCGGGGGTGTCGAGCGGACGCCATCCGCCGTTGCCGTCGGGAGTGAACACGAACGCCTCGAACTCCATGCCGACGTGGGCTTCGTAGCCGAGGGCGCGCCAGTCGGCGACGGCCTTCTTCAGCGCGCTGCGCGGTGCGACCGACACGGGCTGACCCTCGCGCACGAGATCGGCCACGACGACGCGCGTGTTGGCCTCCCATCCGGGGCGCAGCTCGGACATGTCGTACACCGCTTCAAAGTCGGGCAGTCCCTCGTTCCAGTAGCTGCCGACGGTCTCGGGGGTCATGCCACGGTCATAACCCAGCGACCAAGTGCCGGTGCAGTGATGCGTACCGCGTTCGGCGAGGCTCGCCGGCACATACTTGCCGCGCGCCAGCCCCAGGTGGTCGGGCCACAGGACCCGTACGCGATCGAAGCTGTCACTCATCTAAGACCCCCCTTACTGACGAAGGCGAACGTAGCACGCCGTCGACAGTCGATTTGTAACATGGGAGAATCATTTGACCACAAACGATCTGAGGGGCCGTGGAGCATCGTCGCATCGTCTTAGAGGGCAACGTCGTCGACGTCGTGCGCGATGGCGTCGATCTCGTCGCGCCCGACGGTCGGCGCGTGCGCGCGCACGACGCCATCCACCTCAGTCCGGTGACACCGACCAAGATCCTGTGCTGTCATCTCAATCACATCAGTCGCGTGCGCGAATTTGGTGTCGGATTGCCACCCGCGCCCACGTGGTTCCACAAGCCCGTGTCCGCACTCAACTCCCACGGCGGCGCGGTTGTGCGACCCGCGAACTGCCGCTACCTCAACTACGAGGGCGAGGTGGCCATCGTGATCGGCCGGCGCGCGCGCAACATCGCTCTGGCCGACGCCGTGCACTACATCGCGGGTTACACGATCGCCAACGACTTCGGTCTTCACGACTTTCGCGACACCGACGCCGGCTCGATGCTGCGGGTGAAGGGCGCCGACACGCTCGCCCCCCTCGGGCCGGGTCTCGTTACCGACTGGGACTTTCGCTCGAAGTACCTGCGCACCTACGTCAACGGCGAACTCCGTCAGGACGGCTCGACCGACGAGATGGCCTGGGACATGCACTACCTGGTCACCGACCTGGCGCGCCTGATCACCCTGGAGCCGGGCGACGTCATTCTCTCGGGCACTCCGG
>JAJZSM010000010.1 GCA_021849765.1 Actinomycetes bacterium
TCGAACTGGGCGCGACCGGGTCACGAGTGCCGCCACAACCACCTCTACTGGGAGCAGGGCAACTACCTGGGCATCGGGTCGGCCGCCCACTCGCACCGCGACGGCCATCGCTGGTGGAACGTGCGCACGCCCGACCGATACATCGCGATGCTGCGCGATGGCCGGCGTCCGCTCGGCGGTGAGGAGTTCCTCGACGAGGACACGCGACGCTTCGAGCGCGAGTCGCTGGCGCTGCGCACGACGACCGGCGTCCCGCTCGAGGCCTTCGACTCGCTGGACGAGATCGCCCACCTCGTCTCGGTTCGCGACGGTGTGGTGCGGCTCGCTCCGGCGGGTCGGCTCCTCGCCAACCAGGTGATCGTCCGGCTGAACGGCGCGCGGTAGTCCAGTAGCCTGGAACGATGACGACGCCGGCGCTGGACCCCGATCTGTTGGACAAGGTCATCAATCTCGCCAAGCGGCGAGGATTCATCTTCCCGTCCGCCGAGATCTACGGCGGGTTCCGTTCGACCTACGACTATGGCCCCCTCGGGGTCAACATGCTACGCAACGTCAAGCAGGCCTGGTGGCGCTCGATGGTCCAGCTGCGCGACGATATCGTCGGCATCGACGCGGCGATCCTCGGCCCGCCGGCCGTCTGGGCCGCGTCGGGCCACCTGGAGACCTTCACCGACCCGCTCGTTGACTGCCGGCGCTGCAAGGAACGCTGGCGCGAGGACAAGATCGACGGCGTCTGCCCGAACTGCGGGGGCACCGAGTTCACCGAGGCGCGCGCCTTCAACCTGATGTTCAAGACCCAGGCCGGACCCGTCGAGGGCGAGGGCGCGACCGCGTACCTGCGCCCCGAGACGGCCCAGGGCATGTTCACGAACTTCATGAACGTGCTCACGACGACGCGGCGCAAGCCCCCGTTCGGCATCGCCCAGGTCGGCAAGTCGTTCCGCAACGAGATCACCCCGCAGAACTTCGTCTTTCGCACGCGCGAGTTCGAACAGATGGAGATGGAGTACTTCGTTCCGCCGGCCGAGGCCGACAGCTGGTATCGCTACTGGATCACGACGCGCTACGAGTGGTACACGAACCTGGGTATCCCCGCCAACCGGCTGCGCCTGCACGAGCACGCCAAGGAGGATCTGTCGCACTACTCGCGCGGCACGACCGACGTGGAGTTCCTCTACCCCTGGGGCTGGGACGAGCTCGAGGGCATCGCCAATCGCGGCGACTACGACCTCACCCAGCACGCCAAGGCCTCGGGCGTGCGCCTCGAGTACTTCGACCAGCAGGCCGGCGAGCGGTACACGCCCTACGTGATCGAGCCGGCCGCCGGCGCGACCCGGGCGATGATGGCGTTCCTGCTCGCCGCCTACGAGGAGGACGTTGTCGAGGGCGAAACCCGAGCGGTGCTTCGCCTCGACTGGCGCATCGCGCCCTACCAGGTCGCCGTCCTGCCACTCTCCAAGAAGCCCGAGCTTGAGGGCGTCTCGCGCGAGGTCCTGTCGGCGCTGCAGCCGTGGTTCATGTGCGACTACGACGTGACCCAGTCGATCGGCCGTCGCTACCGTCGCCAAGACGAGGTCGGCACACCGTTCTGCGTCACGGTCGACTTTGACTCACTCGACGACCGCGCGGTGACCGTGCGTGACCGCGACACCACGTCCCAGACGCGCGTGCCGATCGAGGGTCTGGTCGAGGAACTACGCCGCCGCATGGCGGTCGCCTAGCGACCTAGCGTCCGTCGGGCTCCGACGGGAGCGCGTAGGTCACCTGGGCCTTGGCGACGAGGTCGGTCTCGCCGCGCGAGAAGAGCTCGACGTCCACGACCGCGAGCTTGCGACCGAGTTTGAGCACGCGCGCTCGAGCCATCACGTCACGCAGGGCCGGCTTGCGCAGGAAGTCGATGTGCAGGCTGGTGGTCACACTGAGCAGGACCGGGCCGATCCGCGACAGGATCGCCATCCAGGCGGCCGTGTCGGCGAGCATCATCATGGTCGGGCCCGAGAGGGTGCCGCCGGGACGCCCGTGCTGATCGTCCACGGGCATGCTCACCAGGACGTACTCGTCGGCGACGCTCTCGACTGTGGGGACGCGATTGCCCGGAAACGCCTCGACCAGGATGGTCTGCAACTCGCTCGTCGTGAGTACCGTCGCCATCACGCGGCGCGTCGATAGCGCATCGTGGCGAGGGGCGCGAGCACGACGAGTGCACCGAGGCCCCAGAGGATGGTCAACCACACGGAGTTGCCGGTCGGGGTGCCAAGCATGAGCCCACGCACGGCGTTGGCGGCCTGGGAGACGGGCTGGTTGCGCGCGAAGTCCTGGAGCCACGACGGCATCGACTGCACGGGCACGAAGATCGAGGATGCGAAGGTGATCGGAAAGATGATCGGGAAGGTCATCGCCTGGGCCGTTTCGGAGTTGGGCGCGGCGAGTCCAACGAAGGCGAAGCCCCACGAGATCGCGTAGGCGAAGAACAACATGAGCAGGCTCGCCTCGAGGTACGGCGTGATGCCGCCGTGCGGTCGGAACCCGACGGCGACGCCGACGACGGTGATGACGATGAGCACGAGGATGTTGCGGGCGAGGTCGGCCACCGTTCGTCCGCCGAGCACCGCGGTGCGCGACATCGGCAGGGCACGGAATCGCTCGATGAGGCCCCGTTGCAGGTCCTCGGCCAGACCGATGGCCGTGCCGACGGCGCCGAAGATGGTCGTCTGCACGAGGATGCCCGGGATGAGGAAGTTGACGTACTGGCCCTGGGGCAGGTTGATCGCGCCGCCGAAGACGTAGCGGAACAACAGCACGAACATCACGGGCTGCACGATGGCAAAGACGAGCGAGATCGGGATACGTATCAGGGTGAGCACGTTCCGCCGGGCGATCGTCAAGATGTCGATCACCGCCCAGCGCAGGTCGTTGTCAGGGGTCTGCGTCGTGGTCATCGGCGCGCCGATCGGACAGTGGTCGCCTCGGTGGTCTCGTCTTCGGCGCGATGGCCGGTCAGGCTCAAGAAGACGTCGTCGAGGCTCGGTTCGCGCACGACGAGTCCCGCGAGCTCGATGCCCGCACCGTCGAGACGGCGCAGGGCCTCGGCCGCCGCCGCGGGACCCCCGTCGACGGGGTACTCCACCATCGTCCCGTCGACGTTGAGCGCCGCACCCGCCACGGCGCGCAGGAGTTCGGCTCCCCGGGCCGCGGCGTCGATGGAGTCGAAGGTGAGCGCGAGCACCGTCGCGCCGAGGCGCGTCTTGA
The DNA here is from genome assembly GCA_021849765.1 of Actinomycetes bacterium. The sequence continues at coordinate 3,250 of JAJZSM010000010.1, forward strand.
GCTCGTGGGAGGTTCCCTGGGCGATGATGTGGCCGTGGTCGAGAACGACGAGCTGCTTGGCGAGCCGGTCGGCCTCTTCGAGGTACTGGGTCGTCAACAGCACCGTCGTCCCGTCTTCGACGAGCTGCTCGATGATGGCCCACAGGTCTTGGCGGCTCTGGGGGTCCAGACCCGTCGTCGGCTCGTCGAGGAAGAGCAGCGGGGGCGTGGCCACGAGCGCCGCGGCGAGGTCCAGTCGCCGCCGCATGCCACCCGAGTAGGTCTTCACGTTGCGCGTCGCCGCGTCGGCCAGCCCGAACTGCTCGAGGAGCTCGCCGGCCCGGCGCCGTACCGTCGCCCGGTCGAGGTGATTGAGCCGGCCGATCATCCGGAGGTTCTCGAAGCCCGTCAGGTTCTCGTCGACCGTGGCGTACTGTCCGGCGAGGCCGATGCTGCGACGAACGTCGCGCGCCTGGTGTACGACGTCAAAGCCGTTCACCGTGGCCGTTCCGGAGTCGGGGGCGAGGATGGTCGACAGGATCCGGACCATGGTCGTCTTGCCCGAGCCGTTGGGCCCGAGCAGTCCGAAGACCTCGCCGCGCGGGACTTGGAGCGATACGCCGTCGAGTGCGACCACGGTGCCGTCCTTGAAGGTGCGCACGATCGATCGGGCTTCTACGGCGAAGTCAGTCACGGGGGGCAGTCTAGGGACGTCGCTGGGAGCGGCGGGCGGATGCAGCCGAGGCGGTACCGTCTAGCCATGGCTATCTCGGAGAGCGACATCGCGGCGGTGCGCGCCGCGACCGACATCGTCGCCTTGATCACCGAGCAGGTCGCGCTGAAGAAGACGGGACGCCGGTGGACCGGCCTGTGCCCCTTTCACGGCGAGAAGACGCCGTCGTTCTCGGTGAACGCCGAGGAGGGGCGGTACTACTGCTTCGGCTGCCGGGTCGCGGGCGACCAGATCACCTGGGTACGCGAGACGATGCACCTCGACTTCGTCGACGCCGTCCGACTGCTCGCCGATCGGGCCAGCATCGAGCTGCACGAGGACGCCAACGCGTCCAAGGAGCGCAAGGAGCGTCAGCGGCTTTTTGAGGCGATGGAACGCGCCGTCGACTGGTATCACCACCGCCTGCTCGAGGCCCCGGACGCCCGGGTGGCCCGGGACTACCTGCGCAGCCGCGGAATCAGCGGCGAGATCGCTCGCCAGTTCCGCCTCGGCTGGGCGCCCGACCAGTGGGACGCGCTGGTCAACGCCACGCACTTCGACGAGGCGGTGCTGACTGGCACCGGGCTCGGATTCGTCAACCAGCGCGGGCGCAAGCAAGACGCGATGCGCGCGCGACTGATCTTTCCGATCTTTGACCCGAGCGGCAAGGCGATCGCGATGGGCGGGCGCATCATGCCCGGGGCGACCCGGCCCGACGGCACGCCCCAGGCCAAGTACAAGAACAGTCCCGAGACGCCGATCTACTCGAAGCGACGCACGCTCTACGCGCTCAACTGGGCCAAGGACGACGTCATCCGAACCGGCGAGATCATTGTCTGTGAGGGCTACACGGACGTCATCGCCTTCTTTGGCGCCGGGATGCCTCGGGCCGTCGCCACCTGCGGCACGGCCCTCGGCGAGGAGCACTTCCGGGCGATGCGCAACTTCGCGAAGCGAATCGTCCTCGCCTACGACGCCGACCAAGCCGGCCAGAGCGCGGCCGCCTCGGTGTATCAGTGGGAGCGCCAGCACGAGGTCGACGTCGCGGTCGCGCGCCTGCCCCGCGGCACGGACCCGGCCGAGTTGGCCCAACGTGACCCGGTGGCACTCGCCCAATCGGTCGCCGACGCTGTCCCGTTCCTGCAGTTCCGTCTCGAGCGCGTCTTGGAGCTCGCCGACTTCGCTACCCCCGAAGGCCGGGCTCGGGCCGGCGAGCGGGCGATCGAAGTGCTCGCCGAACACCCGAGCGAGCTCGTGCGCGACCAGTACGTGATGCAGGTGGCCGATCGACTTCGACTCGACGTGGCCATGCTGCGAGCGCGGGTGGCCGACGTGGCGCGCGGCGAGACCCGGATCACGCCGATCGTCGCCCCGCCGCGCCCCGCCGCGGGCCGACTCCCGCGACCGGGGATCGAGGCGCTGCGGCTCTGCGTGCACTTTGCCGACCTGCGGACGCGCTTTGACGTCGCGTATTTCGTGCACGAGGTGCAGCGCGACGCCTTCAGCGCGTTGACCTCGGGCGAGCCGATCTCGAGCGTCATCGAACGACTCGATCACCAGGGCCTCGAAGAGGCGGCCCGGGTGCTGAGCGAGGTCGTCGTCGACGACCCGGGTCCGCGTCCGACCGACGCGGCGATTGCCGCCGTGGTTGCCCAGCTGCTGCGCCACGCCTCAGACGTAGCGCTGCACGAGCTCGAGCGCGAACTGCGCAGCGGCACGGTGGCGCCCGAGGTCGCCGTGACGGTGATCCGTGACGTCAAGGAGCGCCTGGCCCTGCTCGGGTCGGACCAGGGGGAGTCGGCCGAGGCATCGCTTCGCGAGTGGCTCGCGGGCCGTTTGGCCGCCCAGCTGACATGACGCCGTCGCGACGCATCGTCGGGGGCCTCTCGATGACTGAACCCCTCGACATCGACGAGGAACGAAGTCTCTACCCGATCATCGTGCGCGGTCGCGAAGCCGAAGCAGCGCTCGCGTCTCCCCTCGAGCCGTCGGTGCGGCGTCGGCTCCTGCGACAGCGCCAGGCCGGTCAAGAAGCGGAGTCGACGCTGCTTCGAGCGACGTGTGGACTCGTGCGCGCACGGGTCACCGAGCGTGGCTATCGCTTTGGCAACGAGGAGCTTGAGGCCGCCGGCGTCGAGGGGCTGGTGAACGCCCTGCGCCGCTTCGATCCGGCCCGGGGCGTTCGATTCGCGACGTACGCGAACTATTGGATCACCAAGCTCGTGAACCAGGCCGTCCAACAGCAGGCGGGCTTGACCGATGGCGAGATGCGACTCGTCGTCTCGCTCCAGCGCTTCGAGCGCTCCCGGACTCGGCCGCCGACGCGCCGAGAGGTCGCAGCACACCTCGGCGTGTCGCTGTCGCGCGCCGACGAGATCACCCAGATGAGTCGCGAGCTCAATCGGCGACGCTTCCACGAGTCGGCGCTGCCCGAGCTCGTCGACGCCCGGGGCGCCGACGGCCCGCCCGAGGCACCGCCGTGGGTCATCGACGCGCTGAAGCGCATCTGCGGACCGGACTTCGACGACTTCTGGCAGTACACCTTTCGAACGACCACGCTCGAGGACCTGGCCTCAGCGCACTCGATCACGCGCCAGGGCATGGCCAAGCGCATTGAGCGAAGCCGGCGCGCCGTGCGCGAGAGTGCGGACGCCGAGCGGCTTCAGGCGTGGTTCGACCTCCAGTGACGGGGTCCTGCGGTGCTAGTGTTGCGTTGCCCTCGGGTGCGGTCCCAGATAGCTCAATTGGCAGAGCAAGCGACTGTTAATCGCTAGGTTGCAGGTTCGAGTCCTGCTCTGGGAGCTCCTGTTGCGTGGCTCCACCGCCGTCGCGACGTCTGAGTAGTTCGATGGTCGGTGGGTGGAATTCGGTAAGTTGCTGATGCGGCGTCGTTGCACTGCGCCACGAGTTCTGGGGCCGTAGCTCAGTGGTTAGAGCAGGGGACTCATAATCCCTCGGTCGTGGGTTCGATCCCCACCGGCCCTACGTAGACGTCCGCAGCGTGTCGAGGACTAGCGTCCGGCTCGGAGCTGCATCAGCCCCGGGGTGATGAAGTCGAGCTCGTTGAGCAAGTTCTGTGCGGACTTGGTCACGGCGTCGTTACCGGTGAACACCCCGTCAACCACGGGCACGGTGACCAGCGGGATCGAGACGTCCCCGGCGTGCACGAGCTTGAGGGCGGTGAAGACGGGCTTGAGGTGTTGGGCGGAGCGCGTTCCCATGACCGCGCCGCCGTAGCTCACGATGCCCACCGGCTTGTATCGCCACTCGTTGTGCAAGTAGTCCAGCGCATTCTTGGTGGCGGCGTTGAAGCTGTGGTTGTACTCGGGCACGACGAACACGAACGCGTCACCGCGCGAGACCGTGGCGGACCACCGCTTCGTGTGGTCGAACTCGTACTTTGCCTGGATCGGGTGATTGGGCTCGTTGAAGATCGGCAGGTTGACCTCGGCGAGGTCCACGAGTTCGACGTCGAAGCGGCCGTCCGCGACCGCCAGGTCGTAGAACCATGTAGCGATGGGCGCGCCGGCGCGGCCCGGTCGGGTCGATCCGATGATTACTTGCAGTACGGGCTTTGTCATGTCAGGCGGGACTTTCGGGTTGTGATTCGACGGCGATGGGCACCGATCGTTTGGCCGCGAGGCCACGATTCGGCAAGAAAACGGCGGGGACGAGCGCCAGCAGTGAGACGGCGAACGACCACCAGAACGAGTGGGCGAACGCGGCCGCCACTGCTTGGAGCTGGCTGAGGTTCGCGTCGATTCTACCGGCCTGAATCGCGAGTGCTGCCGCTGGGGCGTGGTGGGTGATCTGGGTCTGGAGCACAACGGCGAAGACCGCCACACCGAGCGAGCCGCCGACCTGGCGCAGGATGTTCGTCGCCGAGGTCGCCTTGGGCACATCCTCGTGGGTGAGGTTGTAGTACGAAGCGGCGAAGGTGGGCATCATGGTCGCGCCCATGCCGAGTCCACGGATGAACAGGGCGATCCCGAGCAGCCAGTAGCTGGACGTCGCGGTCACCTGGGTGTAGAAGAAGGTCCCGATGGCGAGGATGACGACGCCGAAGGGCACGACCGATCGAGGGCCGCGCCGGTCGGCCATCAGCCCGCCCGCACGCATCGACATTGCCGCGCCGAGCCCCTGCGGCGCCATCATGAGTCCGGCGAGCCAGGCGGAGTCCCCGCGCACGATCTGGTAGTAGAGGGGGAGCAGGAACATCGTGCCGTACAACGTGGCGCCGACCAGGAAAATTCCGGTCGAGGCGAGTGCGAAGGTCCGATCGCGAAAGAGTCGCAGGTCGATGAGCGGCTCGGGCGCTCGCAGCGATCGAAGGACGAACAATGCGCTGAGCACGAATCCTAGAAACAGGCTGTCGTAGACCGCGGCCCCGTGAAACCCACCGCGCGAACCGACCTCGGCGAGTCCGTACACGATGAAGGCGAGTCCGGGTGACAAGAGCAAGAAGCCCAGGAGGTCGAAACGATGCCCCCGGTCGCCCGACGTCTCGGGCAGCGACCGCCGAGCGAGCGCCAGCGCGACCAGGCCAATCGGCACGTTGACGAAGAAGATCCAGCGCCAGGAGGTGTTGGAGATGATCACGCCCCCGATCACCGGCCCGAGGATCGGCCCGAGCAGCTGGGGCACGCCAATGATTCCCATGACCTGACCCATCCGTTGGGGACCGGCGGTGCGCGCCATGATCGACTGGCCGACCGGCAGGATCATCCCACCACCGAGCCCCTGAAGAACGCGAAAGAGGATCAAGCTCGTAGCCGACCAGGCGAGACCGCTCAGTGCCGAGCCGGTGATGAAGAACACGAGCGAGATCATGTACACGGGCTTGGCACCGATCCGATGGATCGCCCAACCCGAAACGGGGATCACGACGGCGAGGGCGAGCAGATATCCGGTGGTGACCCACTGAATCGTCGAAACGTCGACGCGAAAATCGTGGCTGAGGGTGTGCAGCGCCACGGCCACGATGGTGGTGTCGAGGATGGACATAATTGCCCCGAGGACGATCACCACGCCAACCCGGATTATCTCGGGTTCCAAACGGGTCGTTTTCGGCACAACAGCTCCTCGAAACATGGACAACGTCGTTGGAAGAACACTACCGGCGCCGGTGCGCGACCCAATCCGGCCCCACCGTCGAGGACTCAAAGGAAATTCACAAAGTCAATTGACCATAGCGCACGGTAGAATTAGAAGGTGGCCAAACAAAGTCGATCGATTCCCGTCATGAAGGCGGTGATCGACGAGGTGATATCTCGTCTATGGAGCGGCGATGAGTCGCTCATTCGAATTCCGGAAATCTGCGATGCGACGGGCGTCAATTACGGTTCCGTTTACCACCATTTCGGATCGCGCGAGGGCGTGATTGACGCAGCCTATAACGAGTTGTTCAGCGAATTGGTCCAGCACGACATCGACGAATTGTCACACGCGAGCGAGGAATCGGCCGACTTCGACGAGTTCTTGCTGCGGGTCCAACCTTTGATCGGCATGCTGTCGGCGGGTGAGGACCGTCGTCGCAGTCGCGCCATGCGCGCGCGCATCGTGGCGGCCGCACTAACCCGACCGGAGCTCGGCGAACTCATCGGCGCCACCGAGTCGCGACTCACGGCCGAGTTGCGCGATGTGATGGTAATGGGCCAGGACCGCGGCTTCGTCCGCAAGGACGTGTCCGCGTGGTCGCTCGCGGTCATGGTGCAGGCGATCGTCTTCGGGCGGGTGCTCGATGACGTCACGTCGTCGCCCATCGAGCAGGAGGATTGGGATTTCACCATGGTGACGCTGTTCCAGTCGGCCATCCTGAGCGGTGACGCGCAGGACCTGTGAACCGAGCCTGACGTGGTGTCGATCGCGCGGGTCGTGATCGCGGCGGCGGTCGCCGCCGGGCTGGGCTGGACCGTGGCGAACGCCTCAGCCACCGCTGAGTCAGCACCCAGTGCGGCCTCGTGCACGGCGGCGTCGGTGAGCGCCCCGGTGCAGCACCTCGCGCCGACCGGTGGCGTCGCTGCCTACGGCTGCGAGGGCTCGTGGGCCTACCTGTGGGCGACGATCATGGCGGGGCCGATGCGTGTGAGCGTGACCGAACTCATGCACTTTGACGTCGTGGCCAACGCGTGGCGCTTCGCGTCGCGCGCGACGTACTGCCATCCCGGCGACCTGCCCGACGTCGTCTACCGACGGGCCTGCTTCTCGAACTGACGCCTCGGGCTCGAGGACCGATCACCTACGCTACGTAGTCGTGGGTCATCGAGGACTGGGTTCGCTGGCGTGGGCGTCGACCCAGGATCTCTTCGATCAGCGCACCGCCTTCGGGCGTTTGGCCCTCGTGCACGTGGCGATGATGGCGGGCGACACTTTCGTCACGGTCTCGCTCGCCGGTTCGCTGTTCTTCTCGGTGTCGCCCACCGAGGCCAAGGGCAAGGTGCTCGCGTACCTGCTGATCACGATCGCGCCCTTCGCGGTGGTCTCGCCGTTGCTCGGCCCGCTGATCGACCGTTCGCCCTACGGGCGACGCGTGCTCGTCGCGCTCTCGGCGGGCGCGCGCGCCGTGCTGTGCTGGACGATGAGCCAGCACCTCAATTCGTTGTGGCTCTACCCCGAGGCGTTCCTCGTACTCATCTCGTCCAAGCTCTACGTCGTGACGCGCGGGACCCTCGTGCCCGAGATGGCCCGTACCGATCAGTTCAGCGAACACGGATCGTCGGTCGGCAACGCGGGGTGGCCGAGTGACGCCGGGGGCGAGGCTGCCGGGTTCGCCGGGTTCAACGCCCAGCTCACCCTGCTCGGGACGATCGCGGGACTGCTCGCGGGCACCGTGGCGGCGGCGCTCTTGAAGGGGATTGGTGCGCCGGCGGTGCTCGTCGCGGCGTCGATCGTCTACGTCGGGGCGACGGCCGTGAGCATGCGACTGCAGCGTCCCGCACGGATCGTGCGCGAGGACTTCACCAAGATGTCCCAGGCCGAGCGGGATCGCCACGCCCTCAATCCGCTCGGCGACGTGGAGGTGTCGTGGGGTCTCGGTGCCGCCGCACTGATGCGCTTCACGGTGGGCTTCGCGACGTTCCTGCTCGCCTTCGGACTTCGTCGCGCACACGCGGGGCTGGGGTGGTTCGCGTTCGCCCTCGCCATGAGTGCCGTCGGCGCCCTCGTCGGACTGGGCCTGGTCACCCGGGCGCGCAACGCCATGCGCGAGTCAACACTGCTGGCGCTCGCGCTGCTCGCGACGGCTCTCGGGGCGGCGGTGGCGAGCAACTATCCCACCTTCGTCGGTCAGGCGATCGTCGCCGGCTGGTTCGGGCTCTGTGCCGCGGTCGCTCAGCCCAGCTTCGACGCCATCACCCAGCGCCACGTTCCGCCGGGCGCCCAGGGTCGGACCTTCGCCCGCTTCGCGGTGCGCCAACAACTCGCCTGGGTGATCGGCGCGGTGCTGCCGGTCGGGATCTCGCTCGCCTTCGTGTCGGGCGATCGGTTCATCGCCGTGATCGCCGCCGTGGGCGCGCTCGTCTACGGCGTGGGGCGTCGCTACGCCGGTCGTTGAGACGACGACTGTCGTAGCGACGCGGCGCTCGGCGCAGGTCTTCCGCGCTGTAACGCGGGGCTCGGGTCCTAATGGGACTGGAAGGTCTAGTTCAGTCGGCGCTCGAGATCGTCGACCTGCTCGAGCAGGGCGGCTGGCAGTCGGTCCGCGAACTGCGCGAAGTGCTGGCGGATCAGCGGCACCTCCTTGCGCCATTCCGCCGCGTTGACCGAGAGCAGTAGCGCGAGGTCGGCCTCGGACACGTTAAGCCCGTCGAGGTTGAGTGCCCCGGGCGCCGGCACGGCGCCGATCGGCGTCTCCACGGCTTCGCCGCGACCCGCGGTGCGCTCGAACACCCACTCGAGCACGCGGCTGTTCTCGCCGTAGCCGGGCCACAGCCAGTGGCCGTCGTCGGCCTTGCGGAACCAGTTGACGTAGAAGATCTTGGGCAGCTTGGACTCGTCGAACCGGTCGGCGAACGTGAGCCAGTGCGAGAAGTAGTCGGCCATGTTGTAGCCACAGAACGGCAGCATCGCGAAGGGGTCACGACGAAGGTTCCCGACGGCGCCCGTGGCGGCCGCGGTCGTCTCGGAGGCCATGATCGAGCCGAGGAACACGCCGTGGGCCCAGTCGCGGGACTGGAACACGAGCGGCACGACGCTGGCTCGACGCCCACCGAAGAGGATCGCGTCGATCGGCACGCCCGCGGGGTCCTGCCACTCGGGCGCGATGGCCGGGTCCTGGGCGGCCGGTGCGGTGAATCGCGAGTTGGGATGCGCGGCCGGGGTACCCGCCTCGGGCGTCCAGGACTGACCGCGCCAGTCGGTGAGGTGGGCCGGCGGTTCGCCCATGCCCTCCCACCAGACGTCGCCGTCGTCGGTGAGGGCGGTGTTGGTGAAGATGGTGTTGGCCTCCACCGAGTACATCGCGTTGGGATTGGTCTCGTAGTTGGTGCCCGGCGCCACGCCGAAGAAGCCCGCTTCGGGGTTGATCGCGTAGAGTCGCCCGTCGGGACCCGGCTTCATCCAGCAGATGTCGTCGCCGATGGTCTCAACCTTCCAGCCAGGCAGGGTCGGCACGAGCATCGCGAGGTTCGTCTTGCCACAGGCGCTCGGGAACGCGCCGGTCACGTAACGGGTCTCGCCCGCGGGGTTGGTCAGCTTCAAGATCAGCATGTGCTCGGCGAGCCAGCCGTCGTCGCGCGCCATCACCGACGCGATGCGCAGCGCGAAGCACTTCTTGCCCAGCAGCGCGTTTCCGCCGTAGCCCGATCCGTAGGAGATGATCTCGCGCGTGTCGGGGAAGTGCACGATGTACTTGTTGTCAGCGTCGCACGGCCACGCGACGTCGGCCTGGCCCTCAGCGAGCGGCATGCCGACCGAGTGCAGGCACGGTACGAAGGTGCCGTGCTCGCCCATCACCTCGAGCGCGCCCGCGCCCATGCGCGTCATGATGCGCATCGAGACCGCCACGTAGGCCGAGTCGGTGATCTCGACGCCGATGTGAGCGATCGTGGAGCCGAGCGGCCCCATCGAGAACGGCACGACGTACATGGTGCGCCCGCGCATCGATCCAGCGAAGAGGCCGTCGAGTGTTTCGCGCATCTCGCCGGGTTCGCGCCAGTTGTTGGTCGGACCGGCGTCGGACTCGAGCGTGGAGCAGATGAAGGTCCGGTCCTCGACGCGCGCGACGTCACCCGGGTCCGAGACGGCGTAGTAGCTATTTGGTCGCTTGGCGTCAGCGAGCTTGGTGAAGGTGCCGTTGTCGACGAGCAACTGGCACAGCGCGTCGTATTCCTCGGCTGATCCATCGCACCAATGGATACGATCGGGTGTGGTGAGTGCGGCGACCTTCTCAACCCAGTCGATGAGTTGCTGGTTGCGGGTGGGGTACGACACGTGAGGCCCTCCGTAGTCTCTCCGTTGCCACTCGACAACGTCTCGGTGTCGTGAACGCGACGGACGGCCCACCCGGTGTTCCCCTAGGGGAACCCGTACGCCGCGAAGACGACATCTTGGAGCGTATCGCTGCCATCGTGGGTCGACGCAACACGCCCGTTGGCGAGGTCCACGTCGGCGACGACGCGGCAGTCCTGGCGCCCTTCGTTGGTCAGACGCTCGTGAGCACCGACACCGCGGTCTGGGGCGTCCACCTGGACGCCACGCTCTTCCCACTCGAGGACCTCGGATTCAAAGCTGTCGCCGCCGCCGTCTCGGATCTCGCGGCCATGGGCGCGCGCGCCCGGGCCATCGTGGTCGCGGTGACCGCACCACCGGGCACCGACCTCGAGGAGTTGCATCGCGGCATCGCCGACGCGGCCAGTGCGACGGACTGCCCGATCGTGGGTGGCGATCTCAGCGTCGGACGAGACGTGGCGGTCGCCGTCACCGTGCTGGGCGAGTGCCCCGGCAAGGGGGCCGTCTTGCGCAGCGGCGCCCAGCCGGGGGACCAGATCCTGATCACCGGGCCCCTCGGTCGCTCGGCCGCCGGCCTTCGCCTGCGCCGAACCGGTGCGGGGCTCGACCACCCGCTGGTCGTCGCCCATCGTCGGCCCTGGCCGCGCCTGGCCGAGGGCGTGGCGGCGCGCAGCGCGGCGGTGCACGCGATGATGGACGTTAGCGACGGACTGGCGCTGGACCTGCATCGCTTATGCGACGCGAGCGCCGTCGGCTTCGAACTGGACGACGTGCCCGCCGCCGAGGGTGCGACGGCCGAGGAGGCGCTCAGTGGTGGCGAGGACTACGAGTTGCTCATCGTCACCGATGCTCCCGCGCGGCTCGACTTGATCTTCCACAGCCGGGGCCTGGCGGCGCCGCTCGCGATTGGTCGGATCGTCGCCGATCGGGCGACACGGGCTCTCCGGGGTGCCCACCTCGAGCGCCGAGGCTGGCAGCACAGCCTGTGATCAGGCGTTGGTGACGCGGCGGGTCGGCTTGGTGACCTTGCCGGCGCGCAGGCAGCCCGTGCACACGTTGAGCCGCTTCGGGGTCCCGCCGACCAGTGCGCGCACGCGCTGGATGTTCGGATTCCAGCGGCGCTTGGTGCGACGGTGCGAGTGCGAGACGTTCATGCCAAAGGACGGCTTCTTGCCGCAAATCTCGCAGACTGACGCCATGGTGAACTTTCTCCTTACGCATTCGCGGCGCCGACGGCCGCGAGTGAAAACCGAAGAGCCATTGTAGCATCGCTAGCGATGACGTCCCGCACGAAACTGTCGGCGCAAGACCTGCGCGCCGCGATGACCACCTTCGCGGGACTGCTTCGCTCGCACAAGGATGTCATCAACCGGCTGAACGTCTTTCCCGTTCCCGACGGCGACACCGGTACGAACATGGCCCTCACGGTCGAGTCGGTGGTCGACGCCTTTGGCCCGTTGGCCGACGACGCCTCGATGGACGAAGTGTGCACGGCGATCGCCCGCG
>JAJZSM010000306.1 GCA_021849765.1 Actinomycetes bacterium
GGCGCCCTTGGCGAACAACTTGGCCGCTTGTTTTCGCCGGGCCTCCATGCCTTCGAAGTCCCGCTGGGGTGGCCGTGTTTTGATCATGCGACATTATCCCACGGCTGGCGACGAATGTCACTCTATTACGCGAGTCTCAGTAGGCCCGGTGCCCGACACTCGTCGGACACCGAGCCTAGGTGGCGTCAGTCGTTCGGCGCGATACTCACCAACGTGAGGACGTTGTTCTGAAGCGTGGCCGTTACCGAGACGTGCATGCCCGAAATGTACGACGTAAGGAAGGTCGTGGTGTCAAGGGTCGTTGGAACGGTGATCGTGATCGAGGCCGCGCCATCGCCCGGCAGAATCTGTAGCTGGCCGGAGCCGTTGCTAACGATGGTCCCATCGATGTGCACCACGCCTGACTGGCCCTGCTCACCTTCGGGCTGCTGGACGCGGAAACTCTGCAACGTGAGCTGACCGTTAACGAACATACCGGTCACGTGGACTCGCGCACCAACCACGATGCTCGAGACGTCCGTGCCACTCGGCACGGCGAAGCTCACCGACGACTGACCATCGCCGGGCTGGACCACGAGCGTGCCCGGGGTCGCGGTCGGGATGGCGAGGACGATGCCCTCGGTCTGGGTGGTCATCGAGCCGTTACCCTCTCCTTCAGCTTGCTGGACGCGTACCGAGACCGCGACTGGCGCGGCCCCCGAGACCGTCGCCGCCGTCGCGGTGACGTGGACGCGCGACCCGACCTGAAGGCTGGTCACCGACACCGACGACGGCACCGTGAAGGTCATCGCCGCCGCGCCGTCACCGGGCTGAACGGTGAGACTTCCCGCAGCCGTCGAGCTCGCGGCGCTGTACGCCGTCACGAGTCCCTCGGCCTGGATGTAGCCAGCACCGTTCTGGTCCGTTGACACACCGTCAGTGGACTGGGTCGCGGCGATACTGTCGTCGGTGATAGTGACCAGTGTGAAGGTGTTGCTGGCGTACGACGTGAGCAATTCGACGGCGTCACCCACCTTGATGGTCGAGGGGATGATGATCGACGGGGGAATCGTCACCGTCGTCAGGGCGCCGTGCTCGACGGCGATTGTGAGCGTGGGTGACGAGCTCGACGGCAGGCTCTCCAGCGTTCCTTCGAGACCGATGAAGCCGCTCTGACCGGTCTCGGTAATCGACGTCTCGTCCAGACCCGTTCGCGTGACGATCACGCCCACGCGCACGTCAGTGCCGACGCCGAGCGCCGAGCCCGACGCGTGGCTCTGGCGGCCCTTCTTGGCAACCGCCACGACCGCGCTCCCGCGATCAACGGCGACAGTACTGCCACCGGCGGAGAGTACGAGTTGGGTGGCCGTCTTGCTCACGATCGCACCGTGGATCGTCGTGTGGGTAGCGTGGCCCTGGGCCCGCAGGGACAGCGCCCGGAAGGTGCCGTCGGCGAGGCGCGAGGCGCGCACGGTCACGACGCTGCCGAGCGCTACCTTCGCGACCGCGCCCGCACTCCGGAAGCGCACAGTGTCAACGGCGTTCCCGGTTGAGAGGACGAGCGTGTGCCGTGCGCTATTGGTCGCGATGACGGTGCCGCGCACGGCAATCGCCGTCGATGACTTTGCGGCGCTCGCGGCGAGCGGCGCCAGGGGTATCGTCAGGGCGAGAGCGGCCGCAAGGCTCGCCGCTCGGGCCACTGGCTTGTGGTACTTGGTTGCCATGGTCGGTTCTCCATTCGACTCTGCGCCATTCGGCGACACGCGAATCGTACGGAACCAATCTCAAGGGCTCCCGTGAGAAGTCTGAGAGTTACGTGTGAATCGATCAGGCGGTGGTGATGACCTTGAAGCTCTCGGCGAGGCGCTTCTTGCCCAGGCCGAACCGCTTCGCCGTGGTGCGAGCCCACTGGCGCACCATCACCTCGAGGTCGTCGCGGTCGCCGACCTGTGAGACGTGTCGGCGCAGCGCGGCCACTTTTCGCGCGAAGGTTTTGGTGATGTCAACGGTCAAGGTCGGGTCGACCGAGCTCGCGAGCCAGACCGTCTTGACGGCGTGGGGCTGGAGTCCTTCGGCGAGGAGTTCGGGGAAGGCGTGGGGATTGCGCGCGTCGGGGTAGACCGCGCGCAGGGTGGCCTCGCCGGCAGCGAGGTGGTCGGGGTGAGAAGAGAAGATCCGCTCGTAGTTGCGCTCAGGGCTCTGGCAGATCACCAGGTCCGGTCGCTTCTGGCGAATCACCCGTGCGATCGCCTTGCGCAGTTCGAGGGTCACCTCGACCCGTCCGTCGCCGAAACGCAGGAAGGTAAGGTGACTCACCCCGAGCTCCTCGGCGGCGGCGCGCTGTTCGGCCTCGCGGGTCACGGCACGCTCCTCGGGTGTCAAACGCGACGAGTCGCCCCCGGCGTCACCGGAGGTCACGAGGCAGTAGGAGACCTCCACGCCGTCACGCGTGAGTCGTGCGACAGTGCCCGCCGACCCGAAGTCGACGTCGTCGGGGTGGGCCATCACGACGAGTGCACGCGTGATACGGGGGTCTTTCTTGTAACGGGCGATGCTCGACTTCACAGAACCGATTCCTCCATCGTGGGCTCCCACGAGGCGAGATCCTTCAGGTGGGGGTCGTTCGAGAACACCTCGACGATCGGTCGCTTCAGGGCGAGGCGGCGCATGATCACCTGGGCCTCGATGATCTGGTTCCAGAGCAACAGGGATACCACGACTCCGGTGGAT
>JAJZSM010000307.1 GCA_021849765.1 Actinomycetes bacterium
TGTTCACCGTGCTCTTCGCGATCCCGCGCACGTCGGGTTGGCTCGCGCACTTCCAGGAGCTGCTCGACCAGGACCTGAAGATCACCCGGCCCCGCCAGCTCTACATCGGGTCGGACGTGCGTGACTACGTGCCGATGACCCAGCGCGCTTAGGCGCTGATTGCTTCGAGGATCTGCTCGGCGTGCACCCGGGGGTGCCGCGAGTAGGCCTCGAGCCAGTCGGCGAGACTGAAGCGGCCTCGCCCGCTGTGCTCGCCGTATCGCTCGAGGTCGCCCTCGCTCAGCCGTTCGAGAACGGCGAGCGAGCTGGCGCGCAGGTTCTCAACGATGGCGAGCGACGTGGCCACCGGTAAGGACTGGTAGCCGAGCGCGTCACTGCGCGCCCACGCGTCCTCGTCAAAGGCGAGCAGCGGCGAGCCCGCCGGCTCGGCCACCAACCGGCGCAGCCGCCCGGCCGACTCGGTCTCGGCGTCGGCGAGGTGGTGGATGATCTGGCGGGGTGACCAGCCGCCGGGCACGTGCCGGTCCAGCTGGTCGTCGGGGACGTCGCGTGCGACCGAAAGGAAGTTCGACGTCGCGTCCGCGTAGTCGGTGCGGTACTGGCTGAGGTCCATGGGCGAATCCTACGAGCGTCAGTCGTGGACTGCGCGCGTCGGGTCGACCACCCGGGTTAGCCCCTCTTGGACCATCGAGACGCACAACGCCCCGGACCGGTCAAAGAGGAAACCCCGGGCGAGACCACGGCCCCCGTGGGCGATCGGCGAGTCGGTGTCGTAGAGCAGCCACTCGTCGGCGCGCAGGTCGCGGTGGAACCACATGCAGTGGTCGAGGCTCGCGCCCATGAAGGTCCCGTCGCTCCAGTTGATGGCGTGGGGGGCGAGGATCGCGTCGAAGAGGCTCATGTCGCTCGCGTAGGTCACCACGCAGGCGTGCAGCAACGGGTCCTCGGGCAGCTCGCCGTCGGCGCGGATCCAGAGCCGCTGGCGCGGCTCGCGCGCGCGCTTCGAACTCCAGGGCAGCTCGCCGATGAAACGCTGGTCGATCGGGTGCTTGCGCTTGAACCACTCATCGACCTCGCCGAACTCGAGCTGGACCCGCTCGGCCAGGGGGGCGATCGTCTCGGGACCGGGGACCTCGGGCATGGGGAACTGGTGCTCGAGGCTGACCTCGTCGGAATGAAAGCTCGCCTGCATGTTGTAGATCGCACGCCCATGCTGGATTGCGACGACCCGTCGGGTCGTGAAACTGCGACCGTCGCGGATGCGGTCCACCTCGTAGAGGATGGGCGTGCTCGGGTCACCCGGGCGCAGGAAGTAGGAGTGCAGCGAGTGAACACGGCCGCGCTCGACCGTCCGTCCCGCGGCCATCAGCGCCTGGGCCGCGACCTGTCCGCCGAAGGTCCGCTGGCGCTCCTCCTTGGGGTGCTGGCCCCGGTAGGTGTTGACTTCGATGGTCTCGAGGTCGAGCAGGGTGAGCAGAAAATCGAGCGCGTCGGACATGCTCCATTGTGGCACCGCGCCTGCGTTACCCGGGCCGGGCGCTGGCGGGTAGGCTAGTCCGGATGATTGAACGGCTACGCGCCCTCTGGGCGTGGTCCAAGACCCACGAGGGTCGCAAGGTCATCCGTTTCACGTCAGTCTCGGTCGTCTCGACCATCGTGTCCTTCACGTCGATCTCGGTGCTCTACGGGTTCCACATCGTCAAGGGCGTCATCTGGGCGACGGTCTACGGCAACCTGATCGCCACGCTGCCGTCCTACTACCTGAACCGGAACTGGACGTGGGGCAAGCGCGGTCGTAGCCACTTCCGTACGGAGATCGTGCCCTTCTGGGCGATGTCGTTCTTCGGCATCGGGGTCTCGATGCTCGGCGCCGCCTGGGCCAAGGACATGGTCAAGGACCACCACTGGGCCCACGTCATCAACACCGCGCTGGTGTCCTCGACCAACCTCGTGAGTTTCGGCCTGTTCTGGGTCCTCAAGATGATGGTCTTCAATCGAATCTTCCACGACCACACGCTCGAGGAGATGGACGAACACCTCAGCGTCGAAGAGGCTCGTCGCTAGTCGCGGAAGTTGGTGAACTGCAGGGGGACCGCGAGCTCGGCCTCCTTGAGGTGGGCGATCGCCGACTGAAGGTCGTCGCGCTGCTTACCCGTTACGCGGACCTGGTCACCCTGGATCGACGAGCTGAGGCTCTTGACGCCCATCTCCTTGATGAGCTTGTTGATCTGCTTGCCGACCTCCTGGGAGATCCCCGCGCGCAGCGAGACCTTCTGGCGGGCCGACCCGTGGCTCGCCTCTTCGATCTTGCCCGGGTCGAGCGACTTGAGCGACACGTTGCGCTTGACCAACTTCTCCTCGAGCAGCGAATAGAGCGCGCGCAGTCGGTCCTCGGTGCTCGCGCTCAGGGACAACTCCTTCTCGGCGAACTCGATGATCGCGTTGGTGTTCTTGAAGTCGAAGCGGGTTCCGGCCTCGCGGTTGGCCTGGTCGACCGCATTACGCACTTCTTGAAGGTCGATCTCTGAGACGACGTCGAAACTCGGCATGACCCCATGGTAGAAGACGGACCCGGGCCGAAGCGACGGTGGGGGTGGCGGTCTTGTAGGATGCTCGACGGGTCGGTGCCCGAGCGGCCAATGGGATCTGGCTGTAAACCAGACGGCTTTGCCTACGGGGGTTCAAATCCCTCCCGGCCCACCATGGCC
>JAJZSM010000308.1:0-1360 GCA_021849765.1 Actinomycetes bacterium
CCCACCACACTCCCTGCCCGAGATCAACCACGCGGTCGAGATGGACATCGAGCTCGACGGCGTGACGATCACCGTCGTCGGCGAGGTCGCCCAGCAGATCGGCGAGGGTCGCGTGCGCTGCGTCTGCATGAAGCCCACGGACGGGCTCGTGCGCGGTGCCGTCGTGCGTCAGACGGGACGCGGCATCACGGTGCCGGTCGGCGAGGCCGTACTCGGTCACGTCTTTAACGTCATCGGCCAGTCACTCGACACCGACGACATCGGCGCGGTCGAGGACCACTGGGAGATCCACCGCAACCCGCCGTCCTTCGACCAGCTCGAGCCCCACGCCACGATGTTCGAAACGGGCATCAAGGTCATCGACCTGCTCGCCCCCTACGTCCAGGGTGGCAAGATCGGACTCTTCGGTGGTGCGGGCGTCGGCAAGACGGTGTTGATCATGGAGATGATCCGCCGCGTGGCCGAGCAGCACGATGGCGTGTCGGTCTTCGCCGGCGTGGGCGAGCGCACCCGTGAGGGCACCGACCTCCTGCTCGAAATGCGCGAGTCCGGCGTCATCGAGAAGACGGCACTCGTCTACGGGCAGATGGACGAGCCGCCGGGGGTGCGCCTTCGCGTCGCGTTGGCCGCGCTGACGATGGCCGAGTACTTCCGTGACGTGAAGAACCAGGACGTGCTGTTGTTCGTCGACAACATCTTCCGCTTCGTCCAGGCCGGTTCTGAGGTCTCCACGCTGCTCGGCCGCATGCCGAGTGCGGTGGGCTACCAGCCGACCCTGGCCGACGAGATGGGCGAGCTCCAAGAGCGCATCACCTCGACGCGTGGCCGCTCGATCACCTCACTGCAGGCCGTCTACGTGCCCGCGGACGACTACACCGACCCGGCACCATTCACGACCTTCACCCACCTCGACGCGACGACCGAGTTGAGCCGTCAGATCGCGGCGCTCGGCATCTACCCCGCGGTGGACCCGCTCACCTCTACCTCGAACATCCTCGCGCCCGAAGTGGTCGGGGACCGGCACTACGCCGTCGCCCGTCGCGTCCAGCAGATCCTCCAGCGAAACAAGGAGCTCCAGGACATCATCGCGATCCTCGGTCTCGACGAGTTGTCCGAGGAGGACCGCATCACCGTCTCGCGGGCCCGCAAGATCCAGCGGTTCCTGTCCCAACCGATGTTCGTGTCCAAGGTCTTCACGGGCATCGAGGGCATCAACGTGCCCGTCGCCGAGACGATTGAGTCCTTCGAGCACCTGGTCAGTGGCGACCTCGACCAGTACCCGGAGCAGGCCTTCTTGAACGTCGGCGGCGCGTCCGATGTCGAGCGCAAGGCTGCCGAGCTGGCGAACGAGTAGTCGTGG
>JAJZSM010000308.1:1370-2700 GCA_021849765.1 Actinomycetes bacterium
TCCGATCTTGAGGCGAACGCGTTGATCGCGCGCTCCTCGGACGGCGACTTCACGATCCTGCCCCAGCACACCGAGACCGTCGGTGACATCGTGGCGGGCGTCGTGCGTGTCCAGACCAACGAGGGCGAGTTCGCCTTCGCCGTGCACGGTGGCTACTTCCAGGTCGGTCCCGACGACGTCGAAGGCGTGACGCGCGCGACGGTCCTCGCGGGTGTCGCGGAGCGCACGACCGATATCGACGTGCCGAGGGCCCAGGCGGCGAAAGAACGGGCCGAGGCTGAACTGGCGGCGCTGACCAAGGGCGACCCCGAGGACCACGCGGCGCACCTGCTCGCGCACGCCGCGCTGGAGCGCGCCGAGCTACGCCTGCGCGCTGCGGCGAACTAGGGGACTACTCGCTTCGTCGCGCCGTCAGCGCTTGTCGCGCTGCGTGCGAGGGGTGGCCCGAGTGCCCACCACGTCGTTGAGCCGCGGACGGACTCGGGTCAGGTAGTAGAGCGTGACCACGATCGCGGTCGCGTCGCCCGCCGCCAGCAGGACCACCATCGCGACCACCCATCGCCACTTGGAGCGTCCGATCGTGTGGAACGCCCATTCGGGTGTGCCGACGGCGTGACCGATTGCCCAGGCCGACGCCACGAGTGCCACCGCGACGAGCAGCGATCCAACGACGCCGACGATCGTGCCACCGCGCGCGATTGTGAGGTGTAGCAGCAGCACCCGAATCGTCAACGTCGACCGCGTGATTGTCGCAAGCATGACCCACCTCGCTCATCACCGTATCCCGTACGGCGACACGTCAGCGCGCGCTCACGTACTCCAAGAGGTCGCGCTTCTCGTTCTCGAGTTCGGTCACCCGGGCCTTCACCACGTCACCGATCGAGACGATCCCGACGAGGAGGCCGCCCTGGACG
This sequence comes from Actinomycetes bacterium, assembly GCA_021849765.1. The sequence goes on from JAJZSM010000308.1 coordinate 2,285, forward strand.
ACCGGCACGTGGCGGATCCGCTTCTCGGTCATCGTCGTCATGAGTTCGTTGACCGTCGTCGACTCCTCACAGGTGGTCACTGACGTGCTCATCAGCGCCGCGACCCGAAGGTCGAGGGCGTCGGCGCCCTCGCGCGCGAAGGCGCGCACGACGTCGCGCTCACTGACTATCCCGGTCAGGGGCCCCGTGCCTCCGACGACGACCAAGGCGCCGATGCCCCGCTCCTTCAGCATCGCGACCGCGTCATGCACGGAGCGTTCCTGGTTGATCGTGGCGACGTCGCGTCCCTTTGTTGCCAGCAGGTGGGCTACGTTCACTCCGGCCTCCTCAGTTCTCACGAGTTGTCCTCGTAGCCGGACCCTAACGCGCGACCGCGCCGGTCGCAACGTGTTGACTCGTGCACTGATTCACGAATT
>JAJZSM010000011.1 GCA_021849765.1 Actinomycetes bacterium
GGTCAAGATCGACCAGTCCTTCGTCCACGCGCTCGACGAGCGCTCCAACCACGACGTCGTCCTCGACGCCGTCTTCGCGCTCGGCCAGGACCTCGGGGTGACCATGCTCGCCGAGGGCGTCGAGACAGTCGGGCAGTTGACGCGACTACGCGCACTCGGCTGTCAGCTCGTCCAGGGGTTCCTCATCTCGAGACCGGTGCCCGAGGACGAGGTCTATACCGAACTCGCCACGCGCCCGAAGGAGCGTCTCTCGAGGATCGCCGCGATTTCAATGTTTTGAGCCCCGCCCACTGGGACACCGGGACTACGATTCATGAAGGGTTTCGGCTGGTGGCACGGTGACCGACAAGGGCAGGTAGTGGACCACTTCGTGGATGCGACAGCTTCGTGGCAGTACCTCCTCGACGCGATGCCCGACGGCGTGCTCGTCGTCAACGAGGACGGCGTCATATGCGCGCTCAACGTCGCCTTCTGTGCCATGTCGGGCTACGAGGCGTCCGACCTGGTCGGCGCCTCAATGGACTGCCTCGTGCCCGAAGCGGACCGGGACCGCCACGCGAAGTTGGTCACCGACTTCATAGCCCGCGGGGCCGAACGATTGGGCGCGGAGCACCTCAACATCACTCTCATCCACCGTGACGGACGACGCACGACCGTGGACATCGCGCTCTCGACGATCGAGTGGAACGGCGAGCAGTATTCGCTCGCCGCGGTGCGTGACCTCTCCGCACTTCGCCAAATAGAGGCCGAGCGCGACGACTCGACTCGCAAGTTCCAGCTGGCCTTTGAGACCGCGATGTCGCCGATGACCTTCACCGACGCCGAAGACCGCATCGTCACGGCCAACCCCGCCTTCTGCGAGCTACTCGGTCGGCCGCTCGAGGAGCTCGTCGGGCGCGACTCCCAGCACTTCACCTACCCCGTCGACATCGGAGTCACCGAGGGCTCACACCGGCGCGTGCAAGGCCGCGATGCGAGCCGTGACCGCTACGTGAAGCGCTACCTGCACCGCGACGGCCACGTCATCGTCGTCGAGGTCTCACGCTCGGCCACCTACGACGACGACGGCAACCTGCTCTACAGCGTCATCAGCGAACGCGACATCACCGAGGAGCGCCTGCTCACCGCCCAGCTCGCCCACCAAGCGCTGCACGACCCCCTGACGGGACTCGCGAACCGCACCCTCATCGAGGACCGGCTCGGCCAAGCCCGCGCGAAGGTCGCCCGTCAGGGCGGCTACGGCGCGGTGCTGATGCTCGATCTGGATGACTTCAAGATCGTCAACGACACCCACGGCCACGTCATCGGCGACCAGCTGCTGATTGGCGTCGCGCACCGGCTGGGCGAGGTCGCGCGAACCGCCGACACCCTGAGTCGCTTCGGCGGCGACGAGTTCCTCTACCTCGTCGAGGGCGTGCGCCAAGCCGAGCAGGTGAACCACGTCGCCGAACGCCTGCTCGCTGCGCTCGAGGCGCCCTTCGTGATCCTCGGCATCGAGATCGAGCAGCACGCGAGCGTCGGGGTCGCGATCTGGGACGGGACGACGTCGCTCGACACGCCGATCATCGAGGAGGCCGACCTCGCCCTCTACGAAGCCAAGCGCCTCGGCCGCGGCCGCTACGCCGTTTTCTCCCCCGCGCTTCGCCAACACTCGATGGGCCGCTTCGAGCAGTTACAGGAGTTGCGCCGCGCGCTTAGCGACGGTCAGATCGTCATGCACTACCAGCCGATCGTGGATGCCGCGGGCTCGCGCGTCGTCGGCTTCGAGGCGCTGATGCGCTGGAACCACCCGACGCGCGGTGTCGTCGGGCCCGCGGAGTTCCTCGCGCTCGCCGAGACGAGCGACCTCATCCGTGACCTCGGCGCCTTCGCGCTCACCGAGGCGACGCGCACGGCCGCCACCTGGACCGACGCCGACGCCCCCTACGTGACGGTCAACCTCTCGTCGCGCCAGTTCTACGACGACGACCTCGTGAGCGTCGTCGACGCGGCGCTTCGCGCGAGCGGGCTCGCGGCGCCGCGACTCGTGCTCGAGGTGGCCGAACGCGTCGCGCTACAGGACCCCAATCGGTCGGCCGCGATCATCGCCGCGCTCGCCGCGCTTCGCGTCGGCGTCGCAATCGACCAGTTCGGCTCGGGGCTCTCCTCACTCGCTTACCTGATGAACCTGCAGCTCCAGTTCGTCAAGATCGACCAGTCCTTCGTGCGCCCGTCCCACGGCATCGGCTACAACGAGGCGCTCGTTAGCTTTATCGTCGCTCTCGGCGAGCAGCACGGCATCTCAGTGGTCGCCGAGGGCGTGGAGACGCTCGACCAGTTCGACCGGCTGCGCGACGCGGGCTGCACGCTCAGTCAGGGCTTCCTATTCTCACGGGCCGTCTCGGCCGACGACGCGACCTCGATGCTGCACGAAGCGCACTGGCCGGTTCAGCCGTCGGCGTCGTACCCCGCAGCGAGCACCGCGCCGCAGGCCTCGACGACGCCCGCGTCGTAGCGCACCCCGGCCCCCGTGACGAGCTCGAGAAGGGCCTCGTCGACGCTGTAGCCGGGCCGGTGGGGCCGGTGATGCGTCATCGCCTCGAGCACGTCCGCGACGGCGACGATGCGCGCTTCGATGGAGATCTCGTCGCCGACGAGACCGTCGGGATAGCCCGAGCCGTCGAGGCGTTCGTGGTGGTGGCGCGCGACGTCGACGAACACGCCCGAGAGTGACGACTGCTCGAGCACCTCGGCCCCGACGACGCAGTGGCGCTGGACCGCCTCCATCTCGAGGGGGTTCAACTTGCCGGGTCGCCCGAGGATCTCGGCGGGCACGACGATCTTGCCGAGGTCGTGTAGCGCCGCACTGTTGGCGATCACCTCGACCTGTTCCTCCTCCAGCCCGAGCCAAGTGGCGATCGCTCGGCTGAGCGCACTCACGCGGCTCTGGTGGCCCGCGGTGTAGGGGTCACGGATCTCGGTGATGCGGGTCATCGCCGCCACGGTACCCTCCAGGGAACTGCGCAGGTCCGCGACAGCCTGGACCCGTGCGACTAAGAGTTCGACCTCGGCCAGCAGTCCCCGCAGCTCGAGGATCGTCTCGTCGTCAAAGACGAAGATGTCGTGGTCGGCGACGCTCACGACGGCGCGACGATCGGCAATTTGAAGTGGTAGCGCGACGATCGAGTCGATCCCGAAGCTCCTCGCGCGTTCGTGCCAGGGCGAGAGTCCCTCGTCGCGCGCGACGTGGTGAACGACTTGGACGCTCTGCTCACGCAGTGAGCGTCCCGTCGGACCACGGCCCGAGACGGGGTCCTGGGTCAGTTCGAGTCCGTCGAGGTAACCGACGGCCCCGGCCCGGTGGGCGATCTCGAGGCGTCCGTCGGGCTCTCCGGCCGCAAAGGTGATCCACGCCACCTGGTAGCCGCCGACGTCACAGAGGCGCTCGACGAGGCTGCTCAGCGCCTCATCCACCCCCTCGGCGACGGCGATAGCGCTACTCACCTCGTAGAACAGCTGCAGCATCCGTTCGCGGCGGATATCGCGGGTCACGTCGTTGAACGAGGCAATCACTCCCCCGCGATCGGCGAACTCGGGCACGGGGTAGGTGTCCACCGAGAACCACCGACGCGGCGCGTCGGTGAAGTTCACCCCGACCACGACGTCGCTGTAGCTGGTGGTGGCGTCCATCGCCGCGACGACCGCGGGGTTCTCGATGTAGAAGGGGGCGCTCTCGTTCGGTTGACTCAACTCCCCGTTGAAGACGTCCAGACCGATGAGCCGGTCTGGCGTTGTGCGGAGCAGCCGCGCGATGGCCTCGTTGCAGTCGCGCACGACCCCGTCCTCGAAGTAGGCGAAGCCGATCACCGTCGAGTTCAAGAACGCGTCGAGGTAGCGCAGCGAGCGCAGTGGGCTCGGCCATTCCTCATTGATGGTCATGTCCACCCCGACTCGTGAATCACTGACGCCGGTGTGCGGTTGGCGCCCCCGTCAACCTAGCGGGGTGCCAGTGCCGGGTCAAGGTTTCAGAGGTTGAAAATCGAATCGGGCTGGTCGGCGGCGAACTCGAAGCCATCCTCGAAGATCGCGAGACAGTGATGCACGACTTCGGCGTCATACAGCGTCCCCACGTTCGAGGCCACCTGGTCAAGCGCTTGCTCGAGGCCAACAGCCGGCCGGTAGGGCCTGTGGTTCGACATGGCCTCAACAACGTCGGCGACGGCGACGATGCGCGCGGGCAGGATGATGTCCTCGCCCGCAAGCGCGTTGGGATACCCCGAGCCGTTCAGCCGTTCGTGGTGCTGTAGGGCAACCTCGGGGATCGGCCAGGGCAGCGAGGCCTTGGAGAGGATCTCGTAGCCGATCAGCGCGTGTCGCTTGATCATGCGGTACTCGAGGTCGGTCAACCGGCTCGGCTTGATCAGGATCTCCGAGGAGAGCGCAACCTTGCCGACGTCGTGCACCGCGCCGGCGTCGCGGATCCGGTCGATGAGGCTCGACTCCAGTCCGAGGCGTTCGCCGATCGCGGCGGCGAGTGAGCCGACCCGTGACTGGTGGCCAGCGGTGTAGGGGTCGCGCGCCTCAGTGACCCGCGCGAGGGCCGTGAGCGTCCCCGAGAGGGCGGCCGCGAGCTCGAGGGCCGAGGTGCCGTGCGCGATGACCCGCTCTACCTCGCGCGCGATGTTCTCAAGACCCGACACGGTCAACTCGTCAAAGGCGTTGCGGTGTCGCGAGTAGACGCAGAGCACCGCGCGTTCGCTCCCGGGGCTGAAGGGGATGGTGACTGACGAGCGCAGACCGTGTCGAAGCACGCGCTCGCGCCACGGCGCCATCTGAGCGGCGGCGAGCAGGTCGCTCGTGACAACCGTCGACGCGGTGCGAAAGGCCGTGCCGACCGGACCGAGCCCGGTGGGCACGCTGCTCGACCAGGACACCATGTCCTCGCTGATGTAGCCCTCGACGCCGACGGACTCCACGATGTCGACGCGTCCTTCGGGAACGTCGCGCGCGACGCCGACCCAGACGAGCGCGAACTGGCCGCTCGCCACGAGCTCGAGACAGAGGTGGCGAAGCGCTGCGGCCTCGCTGATGGTCTCGGTGTCCAACCGGTGTAAGTCGAGGAGCATCGAGACGACGTGACCGCGACGCACGCGCTCGGTCGCGTCGAGGTAGGCGAGGAGAACTCCCGCAACGGCGCCGTCGCGGATCACGGGGTAGGCGTTCACCGTGAACCAGCGCTGCTCGCCGTTGGGCAACTCGATCCCCTGGACGACGCCATGGATCGGATCACCGGTTCGAAGGGCGGCGACGGAAGGCAGTTCGTCGAGCGCGAAAGGCGTGCCGTCCTCGTGCACCGGGTTCCAGGTAATGCGCATGGGGTCGTCACTCAACAGGTCTTCGCGCGAAGACTGGAAGAGCCGTTCGGTGCGGTCGTTGCAGTCGATGACCCGACCGGTGGCGTCACGCAGGATGAAGGCGGTCCCCGTCGCGCCCATGAAGTCACTCTCGAGCAACGCCGTCTCTAGCGTCAACGGCACCTCGGCGTCGGACACAATGACTAACCCCCAGTTTTTTCACTGTGCCCTCAGCGTAGTAGCGAGTGTAGCAAACGGCAATGGTTAACCGCTCTGTATCAGGGAATTTGTGATGTCACGCCGGTTGATGGCCCGCCATCGGGCGCAACGGCGACCCGAGACCGGTCGCCGGGGTCGTCGCGGCGGGCCAACGCCTCATAACCGGGTGTCGCCACGAGTGCGAGACCGCTCGACACCAGGAGCACCTGCCAGAGCCACGTCGGCCACGCGTGGTGCGCGAGCACGTCGATCACCGGATAGTGCACGAAGGCGATCCCCGCAAAGACGGTCCAGGTGAGCCAGAACCACCGGCGCCGACGGCGAAGGAACGAGACGACCACGTAGAGGGCGACGAGACCGACAACGATCTTGGGCAGGTCGACGCGCGCGTAGATCACCCAGATCGTCGAGTTCGTCTGAAACCCCGACGGCAACGGGTCAAAGGCGAGCGTTACGGTGAGCAGCCACGCGACGACCGTGGCGCGAAGGCGCGCGCGGACCGACTCGAGCACGATCAGCATCACCGCGAGGGCCATGAAGTAGTAGCCCCAGAGGTTCTCCTCGAAGACGAGTCGAAGCGCCAGACTCGCCCCGACCAGTGAGACGAGCACCGTCGACTCGAGTGCGCGCTCGCCGAGGCGCTGCTGGGCCCACCACGCGAGCACGAAGGCAACGGCGATGGGCAGTACCCGCGTCGCGAGGAAGAACGGTGCGCCGCGAAGCCCGAGCTCCCAGATCACCGTTCCGCCATAGGAAGGGGTGAAGCCCGATCCGATGACGACGGCGCGAAAGGCTCGCCCGGACGTGGCGATGAGGAACGGGAGGTCGATGACCGCGCCCGCGACCGCGGTCGCCCCGGCGAACCACCACCGTCGCGACGCGGGGGCGACGACGAAGAGCGGGGCCGCAACGAGAAGTGCGAACTGGTGCGTGGTGATCGCGAGGCCGACGGCGATGCCGGCCCACACCCAGCGCTGGCGAAGCGCAGCCGCGACGGCGAGCAGACTCAGGCCCATCGCGACGAGATCCTGAGGGTGGTAGAACTCGAGCAGACAGGCGATGACCGGGGCACTCACCACGACAGCGAGCATCGTCACCGGCTCACGGAGTTTGCGGCCGCTCCCGGCCGAGCGCAGGGTGGCCACCACACCGGCGAGCAGCACGGCCCCGCTCGCGTAGCCGACACGCATCGTGTCCAGGGCCGCGCTCGACTTCACCGACCATCGGTAGATGGCGTCGTAGGCGTTCGTGCAGTGATACCCCAACTGGGCGGTCGTCGGGAATGGGACCTGGTGGCCGATGCGAAACAGCGCGGCGAGCAGCCCCGAGAAGACCGGGTAGAAGGTGGGTATCGACGTGTAGGGGCGCGCGATGGGTGGGACGTGGAAGTAGCGCGCCGGCGGATACGCGCACGCCAGGTGGCCATGCGCGATGGCCCAGGTGGAGTAGATCCCGACGGCAGCATCCCCCTCGGTCACGCCGCCGAAGAGCGCGACGACCCCGACGAACGCGCCGAGCGCGATGAGCCAACCGGCGAACGCCTCGAGCGGACTGAGTGGCCGGTCGAGCCACGCCCAGGGCGTTCGCCGCGACGCATCGGGACGCGATGATGCCCCCGTCGTTAACCTCACGAACGCGGACTACCTGGTGCGCTGGTTCATCGGGAAGCGGTTGAGCGCGTCGAGGGTGGCCTTGGCCGCGGCGACCACGTCGTCGTCGGCCTGGGCGATCCCGTAGCGCTCACTCCCGTCAGCGTTGGCGCGCATCGTCACAATGACTGGCCAACTCTTGGACGCCGGCAGGCTCGTCACCGAGGCGAGCGAGAACGGGATGTCGCAGCCGAGGTCGCGTAGCGCCATCAGTGTCGACTCTGCCCCGCCGATCAGCGGGCCACTGCGCGAATGACCCGTCGCGCTTCGACCTTGGAAGTTGAGTTCGACCTCACAGGCCCCACTGTCACCGTCACTGGCCGCGCGCGTGAGGATTACCCGGGAGTTCTCCGCCGCACTCGGGGTGAGGACGTTGTTGGCGTCTTCCACGACGATCCTCGCTTCGGGGAAGTAGAGGCTCGCGATCTGCGACGCCACGCCCTCGGTCTCCTTCACATTGAGCCCGTAGACGAGCAGGGTCACGACGTCGACCGAGCCGTCCTCGTGACGAGATACCGACACGTTGAGCACGCCCGGCAGGCTGCGCAACTCGAGCTCGAAGTCCTCCTCAATGCGCGAGGTCATGAACGGCGAACCCCCTTGTTCTCATAGAGCCGGTCGTCGGCGATGCGGTAAAGCTCGTCGGGATCGGTCGCGTCGCGGGGCGAGGAGGCGACGCCCATCGTGAAGTCGACGAAGTTCTCGGTCGATTTCAACTGGAGCCGCAACCTTTCGATGAAACCCGCCGCCTCGACACCCTCGGCGTTTGAGAGGATGACGGCGAACTCGTCGCCACCCAGACGCGCCGCAGTGTCACCGCTTCGCACAGATCGGCGCAACGCGTAGCCGAACTCGCGCAGAACGTAGTCCCCGAAGACGTGTCCGCCACGGTCGTTCACGGATTTAAAGTCATTGAGATCGAGCAGCACGAGGGTGAAGGACCAGCCGTATCGGGCGCTACGGGCGGCACCGACCTGCAGCGCGGTGTCGAAACTTCGTCGGTTCGCGATCTTGGTCAAGGGGTCATGCCCGGCGCTGAAGCGCGCCATGTGCAGGGACAGGGCCAATTGACACGCCGTTCGCACCGCGTCGGCCTCGAAGGCCGGCACGATATCGGGCTCGCAATGCACGCCCGCGACCTCGCCGAGTCGCGCAGCCATTTCCGCGGTCACGGAACGTCCACCGAGACGGAAGCTCTGGGTACCGAAGGATTCGTGGCTCAGCACTACGACGACGTCACGAAGACCGTGACGCTCAGCGAGACGCTCGAGCAACGAGTAGATGAAACCGATGCCGAGCTCGCCTTCGGCGAGTTCGGTGAGCATTGTCTGAAAGAGCCACGGCTCGTAGGAGGACTCGTTGAGAATGTCGTCTATTCGGGAGCTCGTCACGGCACTCACCGCAGGATGTCCTCCCACGCCTCATCCGACGCGCTACCCACCCGCAGGAGCGACTGTGGCGCCGCCCCAGCGTTGAGCAGCCGTCCGAGGTCGCGGGAAGCGACGGCCTTGGAGATGAGGAAGCCCTGACCACGGTGGCAACCCAGTGCCAACAGCTCATCGATGATGAGACTCGACTCGACACCTTCGGCGATGATCTCCTTACCCAGCGCCTGCCCGAGGCGAATAATCGCCTCGACGATGGCCCGGTCGAAGGGGTCCTTCGCCACACCGCGCACGAAACTCATGTCGAGCTTCAAGAAGTCGACGGGAAGGTTCTTCAATTCGGTCATCGAGGCGAAGCCCGTCCCGAAGTCGTCGAGCGCGATTTCCACGCCGAGCGCCTGGAAGCCCCGCAGGATCCGCGCCGCCTGCACAGGGTCATCGACCACGGCGTACTCGGTGATCTCGACACAGAGTCGGTCACCCGGCACGTCGTAGTGGACCAGGCAATTGGCCACGAAGTCCACGAGGTCGCCCATCTTGAAGTCCGCCGGTGACATGTTGACGCGCACCGTGAAGTGCAGGTCGGGGTAGTCACGTCGCCACACGCTCAGTTGGCGACAAGCTTCGGCGAAGACCCAACGGCCAAGGTTGGTGACGAGACCGGTCTCCTCGGCGACCGTGATGAACTCCGAGGCGTTGAGCAGCCCCCGGGTCGGGTGCTGCCAGCGGACCAGCGACTCGACCGCGAGCAGCTTGCCGGTGTTGAGGTCCACCTCGGGCTGGAAGTAGAGCCGCAATCCGCCAGTATCAATGGCGTCACGCAACATGAGTTCCATCTGGGACCGCTCGTCGACCGCCGAGTGCATGTCGGCGTCAAAGACGACGGCCCGGTTGCGACCTCGGGACTTCGCGGTGTACATGGCGACGTCCGAGCGCCCGAGCATCTCGACCGCACTGAGCCCCTTCTCCGCGAGCGTGATCCCGATACTCGCCGTATGGTTCATCATCTGTCCCATGATCTCCACGGGCTTGGCGATGACCTCAAGGATCCGATAGGCGCTCGCGAGCGCCTCCATCTCACTACGGGCCCGGTCCACCAGGAATACGAACTCGTCGCCACCAAGACGGGCCGCGAAGTCACCGGAACGGATGCTCGTGCGGATACGGTCGGCCATCGTCACCAGGAGTCGGTCACCGTTGGCGTGGCCGAGGTAATCGTTCATCACTTTGAACCGGTCGAGGTCGATCAACATCACCGCAACATCTCGACGTTGTTGCAACCGCTCGTTGAGCTCTTCGATAAGAGCGCGCCGGTTGGGCAGTCCCGTCAACTCGTCGTGGTTGGCGTTGTGGACGATTCGCTGTTCGGCGTCGATCCTCGCCTGCAGGTGGACCACCATCGCGGCGACTGCCTGCAGGGCGTTCACCTCGGCCTGGGACCACTGTTGGGGTTCGTTGTAGAGGAACCCGATGACCCCCCAGGTGATGTCGCCCATCATCAAGGGCACGGCGGCACCAGTGATCGGCGTTAGGCCGTCGGTCGCACGCTCAACGCGGTCCACGAACTCGTCGGTGACATCTTCGACTCCGGTGAGATACGGCTCCTTCAGGTTCCAAAGCGCCTCAAAAATCGGGTCAGCGTTGTAGGGGACCTCACCGAGCGGGTCGGGGTCTGGAATGTCCTCACGAATGGGCCAGGACGCCTCAAAGATGCTGAGTCCACGGGCGTGGTCGTGGCGACGCATGAAGGCCACGTCACTGCCGAGGAACTGGGCGAGCTCGCGCGTCGTCCAGTCGAGCAGCTCCTTGCGGTTCTTAGCCGAACCCGACATCAACTTGACGGCAACGGTACTCACCAACTCGTCGAGACGCTGCTGGTGGAGCAGTTTGTCCTCGCGGACATTGAGCGAACTCACGTGGCTGAGCAGGTCAGCGAAGGTCTTGACGAGGGCACGCTCGCGCTTGGACCATGCCCGCCCCTGACGGGCGACAACAAGAGCGCCAACGGGGACATCGGTGTCGACCCGGATTGGCTCGGCGAGCACACCCCATTCGACATCGTCAATCGAACAGGTGAACGACGACGTGGCCGAATCGCCGGCGAACCACTCGTGGACCCGCGCGCGGACCACCTGAAGTGCGGCACCCCCAGTTGGTGTGGTGAACGACTCGAACGCGTCTTGCGCGGCGTCACCCGGCACATTCATCTCAATGCAGATGACCTCGCTACCCGCCACGACCTGGCGCAAGGTGTCGAAAACGAGGCGTGTTTCGTTGCGTGCGCTCAACCGATGAAGTGGATTCTTATCTGGCACGCCGGTTCCGCCTTCGGTGGGCTAGGAACTCAAACTACCAGTTCCTACGTCCCAGGTAAAGAGGGCTATTCCTTACGGTTCCATTTCCTTATTTTCGTTTAGAAATTTGAATGGCTCTACTCCGTGAATGGCGCCGGTTCTTGGGGCAGTTCGCGCGACTTCGTCTCACGGCTATAGACCTCAGCCAACGAGAGTCGACTGCTGTGCACGGTCGGCGCCGGTGCGTGGAAGAGCCGCACGACCATGACGGCGGTCTCTCCGTCCGCCAACTCCCAGTAATTGCGCAGCCGATCGGACTGGCGGGCCAGCTCGTCAAGGTGGCGCTCTCCACCGAAACTCAGCAGGTCGGCCTCACTCGTCGCGTAGAGGGTGAGTGGGACCATGGGCTGCACGGCGATGCCGAGGCGTTCGGCGTTCAGCCAGAAACGCTCAAATGCGGCCCCAGCTCGCACGTACCAGGCCGGTTCGGCCCGTGGCACGGTGATCGCGGCCAGGGCGGAGCTCGACTGGACCGCGAACTTCGAGGGCACACCGAGTGCTTCACCACCACGCCAGTCCGCGAGATGGCCCATGACGTCCTTTCGAACTAGCAGGTCGATCGCGGCAAAACCGCCCGCGTCCAGCTCCAGGGTTCGCACATCGAGGCCCTCATCGAGCAGGTCTCGACCGGGCCAGCGCAACTCGTCGTACATCGCGGCGTGGACCTCGGGGATGAGGTAGCGGAGTCGATCGGCCTCGGCGATGAGGTCGGCACCGGCCTCCAATTTCGTGCGGTCGCTGACCACGATGAGCCTCGCGCCTTCCCGGTCGACCGCTCGCGCGAGCAACTCGATCGAGGTGTCGTCGATCGGTACCGGCTGGCCCGGGCGGCGATTGGTCGAACGCGTCGCCACGTAGGGCAAAAGGCGCGCCACATCCGCGTCGAGTGAGCGCCCAAGATGGAGCGTGGCCACGTGATTCGTTGGACGGCCGTCGGGGAAGAGTCGGACATTACCGAGCTGCTTGATCGACGCGGCCGCGACACGCGCGTTGAACAGCGCGGCACCGAGAGCGAGGTAGCTACCCCGGTACTGCACGTCCCAGATCGAGGAGCGCTCGGGCACGAGATAGAAGCGAACCTCGTCATCGTCGGCCTCGAAGCGCCACGGCTGCATATTGCCGCCCGAGGGGGCGCGGCGGGCGGCGTCCACGATGAAGGTCATCGCCTCGGACTCATCGAGGGGACCGTCCTGCGGCGGCGGACTCGCGAGGTCGACGGGCGTCTGGGTATCGATCTCGATCTCGGCGAGCGTCGAGATGATCTCGTCGACATCGATGCGCACCCGTCCCGAGGTGAGGTCACCAGTCGTGCCGAGACGGCGCACCGCAGTCGCGACCGCGGCCGCGCCCAGCGAGACCTCACTCGCCAGCTGTGGCCAGCCCGTGATCGAATGACCGACTTCGAGGAAGGAGGCCGCGCCCCGAGACGACGCCTCGCTCGGCCCGATCAGTCGTGCGACATAGGGGCCCTTCTGGGCCATCGTGAGACCGGCCAGCTTCGTTGAGTCGAGTTCGCCGAAAAGCCCGTGGAAGATGGGGCGAAGCGGCTCGAGGTCGAAGCGCTCGACGTCGAGGATCCCCCGGTCGCTCGTCTCCATGATGACCGGGATGCGCCGCTCGCGAGCAGCCTCGCGGATGAGGAACTTCATGTCGATGGAGTCGCACTCCTCGATGACCACGTCCAGCCCGTCGAGGAACTCTGCGAGGTTGTCGGGTCGCACTCCGTCGGTGAAGGCAACGACGCGCAGGTACGGGTCGGTCTCGGTTACCCGACGCGCGGCGACCACGGCCTTGTTCACCCCGAGGTCGAGCACGCTGGCTGCGACCCGGTTGAGGTTGGACACGTCGATGGTGTCAAAGTCCGCAAGGCGCAGTTCGCCAGCAAGGCCCTCCATCGCAAGGATGTGCGCGATCGCGCTGCCGGTACTGACCCCGACGATCCCCACGCGCAACGTGCGAAGGCGCGACTGTTCCTCACGGGTGAGCTTGTTGCGGTTCCGATCGAGGCGTAGCGAGGCGAAGGACCGCGGCCCGAGCAGACGGACCGCCGCGCGACGCCACGGGTAGTAGACCCAGCGCGAGTCCTCGCGCACCAGTGAGTCGACCGGCGTCGGGACCATGCCACGCAACTGACTCTCTTGGGCATCGAGTCGGTCGACGAACTGGATGGCGTCGTTGCCGCGCAGCACCTGGAGCATCTCGCGATGGGGCCGCGACGTCACGTCGAGCACCAGTGGCTGCCACGAACGCGTTCGCGTCGAGGCGACGTCCAACTCGGATGGTCCACTCGGGGCGGGGCCACGCATCAGTTGCTCGGCTTCGATTCGCATCGCCCGTTGATGATCGGGCGTACTGAGGTCGTGTGAATTCCAGCGGTACCAGCACACCGCGACCGTGCGGTACCGGTCGTCGGGGAATGGTACCCACTGCTCGCCGAACTGTCGGCCACCAGCCTGTGAGCCGATTGGGACCAGGCTGTCCGAGACCGCCGCGATGGCGAACTCCGCTCCCAGCCAGTTCATCGCGTGGGTGACCGACCGCGAGATTGCGGCCACCTGGCGGTGCCCGGTCGCCGCCTCACCCTTGGACCACGCGCCTTTGACTTCGAGCACGCCACCGCGGATGTGGTCACTGATGAGCTGTTCGAGGTCGCCGATCTCGGGCGAGTCAGCCATCTCCTCCATCAACGCGGCCTTGTACGTGCTCTCGAGCGGACCGTGGAACCGGACGCCACAGACCGCCTCGCCCTCGGGATTGAAACCGAGGATGAACAACGAGACGTCGCGGCCCTGTTCTAGCTCCTTGCGACGAAGTGTCCCTTCGAAGCCACGGTGGCGATATTGCCCCTCGCCCTCATCAAGGTACAACTTCCAGAGGTCCGGGCGCTCGAGCGGGTGATGGCCCTCGAACCGGACGCCGGTCAGCGGGTCGACGTAACTTGCGCCGTATCGATACCGGCGGCTCACCACATTGGCCACTACTGTTCCTCTCCGTCGTCGGTCGGGGAACCGACGAGTCGCGAATAGCCGTCTACTGTGGGTCCTCCAACTCTCTCGAACTATAGTGAGGCGACTCTCAAAATTGGTGTATCCACCATCGGTGAAAAGGTGCTGCGCGTGCTCGTAACCCGTTCCCGTACCGCCCGATCCGTCGCCGTGGGTCACTCCCAAGCGCGCCCGTCAATTTGGCTCGACGTTCGTGCTCAGTTAGTCGGCTCACGTCCGTGTTGAGCCTGCTCGTCATCTATTGCACCCTGCTCGGGCTCGTCGTGGGTTCGTTCCTCAACGTCGTCATCTACCGCATGCCCCGCCACCTTTCGATCGTGCGACCGCGCTCAGCCTGTCCGCGCTGCAACGAGCCGATCGCAGCCCGGGACAATATCCCCGTCCTCTCGTGGCTAGTCCTGCGCGGACGCTGTCGCCACTGCGGCGTACCCATCTCACTGCGCTACCCGCTGATCGAGCTCGCGACTGCCGTGCTCTTTGCCGCCACGGCCGCGCGTGTCGGCTACCGCGCCGATTTGCCCGCACTCCTCGTGCTCGTTGCGGGGCTCTTCGCCCTCGGCGTGATCGACACCGAGTTCCTCATCTTGCCCAAGCGGATTGTCTACGTGGTACTTGGACTCCAGGCGATCACGCTCGTCGCCGCCGCGCTCGACCATGGCCAGTGGCACCGCCTCATCGTTGCGGCACTCGTCGGCGCGGTCTGGTTCGTGTTCTTCTTCACGATGAATACCGTCAGTCCGCGCGCTCTCGGCTTCGGTGACGTGCGACTCAGCCTCGTGCTCGGATTCGGCCTGGGCTGGCTCGGCGTTGGCTAC
>JAJZSM010000012.1 GCA_021849765.1 Actinomycetes bacterium
ACGGGAGCGGGCCCGGGGATTCTTCGGTAGCAAGAATTGATCTTGCCACGACGGTGACAGTCGTGAGTCGTGCGGCCGATCGGCCACGCCGAAGTTCGTGCGCTCCTCCTCGACCACGGTCGGTGGCTCCGTGTTGCCAGCGTCAGACTCCCCCCGGCATCGCTCCCAGGGGGCGTCGCTCGCGGCGCGAAAGTTGCTAGGTGCCTAGCAGCGGCGCGAGCCGCGGCACGTTGACAGCCTTTAACTGGACGCCGACGAGTCGACCCGCCTCGGCGACCAATTGGTTGATCCGTGCGCGGTCCTGGGCGAGGTAGCGCTGACGAATGGTGAGGTCGTGTACCCACGCTGTGTTCTTAGGCTGCTTCACCGCCATCGAGATGTCGTAGATAGCGTCCTTGGCGTCGTTGGTGGTCCAGGTGATCACGACCGAGTACATCGCGTCGATCTTCTTGCCGGCGGCGGTGTCGACGGGCTGGATGTTATTCGTCAGGTCGTAAATCGGTCCACTAGCCAGGGTGCACGACGCCTCGTCCTCGGTCAGGAGGTTCGGTGCCTGCTGGAGGTTCTCGGTACTTAACGTCCCCGAACGCAGGCGGTTGTAGATGAGGAAACTCTCGTGCAGCGCGTAGGTGCACGGAGCGATGTCGTTGTTGATGAGCGTGATCGTGCCGTTCTGTTGCGCCGCATCCTCGCTCTTGGACACGGCGTGCGGCAGGTCCGAGAGCACCGACACCGCGAGCGCGACCACGATGACGACGACGATGAGGAACCACGGACGTCGGTACCACACCACCTTGCCGGTCAGCAACGAGGACGCCGGCATCGATGCGGGGTCGTACGAACTCGCTCGAACCTCGCTGTCTGGTGTGCTCACGGCAACAGACTACTGGCGACCTCCGCGATGCCGGCGGCGAAGGCACGTCGCGACACGACATCGAGTGCGAAGACGCCCTGAGGACTTTCGTTGGCGAACGGCGTCGCCAACGCGTGGAGGTCACCACGGGTGGTGATGAAGTACAGCACGTCGTTGTGGAGCACAGGGGCCGGTGGCTGGCCGACTCGTACTTGGACGCCGTAGTGCGACCAGACGGCGTTGAGCGAGGGCAACGGGCCGGTCAAAAAGACGACGTTCGCGCGACCCGCGAGTCCGGGTTCGACGAGCGCCGCGGGCCGCGCGACGACCCCGGCGTGATTCGGGTCGGTGTTGACGATGGCGATCTCGACGCGACCGGCGTTCGTGCCGAGCAGAGCGATCGAGGTGCGCAACTCCGATCCGAGAACGGGGCAGATGTCGTTGCACGTCTGGTTGTAGAAGGCGAGGATGACGACCCGTCCGCGCTGGGCCCCGAGTGACCAGGTCGATCCGTGCTGATCGGTGAGAGCGAACCCGGGAGCGCTTCGTCCGGAGAGCGTCTTCAGACCGAGGATCGAGTGGGGTGTGATCGGCAATGTCGGGGGCGTCGTCGCGGGCGCGGGGTTGGCGACTGACTGCCCCGGTGTTCCCAGGACACGCTCGAGCACGACGCCACCGAGTCCAAGGACCACGAAGACCGCGACCACGAGGAGGATGAACTTCGTCGGTACTGGCGTGCGTCCCGCACGCAGCGCTGCTCGTCGCTCGTCCTCGGTGATTAAGGGCGTCGAAGGGGCGTGGCCAACGTCCTCGGGTCTCAACTCGGGGTCGCTCGGCATCGCACCGCACTCTAGCGAAACCGAAAGATTTCTCAGCGTCGTGCGCCCACGCCGGGGGATACAGTCAGGGGATGAGCGGTGCGAAGGGTCAGAGCGCGCCCGGCCAGACGCCCCATCGGATGGGCGGGGCAGACGCGTGGCGCACGCACGCGGTGCTGCTGGCGGGCCTGGCGCTGTGCGCCGTGGCGTTCTGGTTCGAACTGGGACGCGCCGAGCGCGGGAACACCCTCAGTTGGGCCTACGTGTTCGAGTGGCCGCTCCTGGCGGTCTTCGCCGTGTACATGTGGTGGAAGGTCCTCCACGAGGGCACAGCGCCGCGGCGACGACGCGCGACTCGCGAGCCGGGTCTCGCGCCACAGTACGACGGGATGCTGAAGGCTTGGCAGGCGCACCAAGCCGAACTCGCCGAGGCCGAAAGGGCCGACCTTAACGGCGCTGACCAGCCGGGCGGCGGCCTCCCCGAACACCACCCCGGTGAGCAGTCCTCGAGCGGGACGTCCTAGGCGGTGACCTCGTGAACTACGTCGTACACCACTGGTCATTCGATCCGATGGTCGTCGTCCTCGCACTCACGGTGATCGCCCACGAGGTCGGGCTACGTCGGATGGCGAACCACTCGACCATCGCGAACCGTCGACGTCGCCGTCGCCGGTCGTACCGGTTCTACGCCGGGCTGGCGCTGCTGGCACTCGTGATCGTGTCGCCGCTCGACTACTGGGCGTCTCGCTACTTCTTCGTCCACATGATCGAGCACATCATCATCGCCTTTTTCGTGCCCATGCTGATCGTGGCGGGTGCGCCGTGGATCCCGTCGCTCTTCGTGCTGCCCGTGGACGCCCGCCGACGTGTTGGGCGGCTCCTCTTCCTACGCCAGTCGACGGCCTGGCTTAGGACCGTCGGTCGATTCGCGCGCAACCCGTGGTTCGCGCTGGTCTTGATGAACGTCGTCATGTTCGCCTGGCACGTCCCGAGTCTCTTCGACCTCGGTGAGCGCAACCAGTTCGTGCACGTCTGGCTGATGCATGGCAGCTTCGTCGCCGCCGGCACGTTATTCTGGCTCCAGATTTACCCCTCAGCGCCGATGCGACCGGCGAAGGGCGCCGTGTGGAAGATCGGCGCGATCCTGATCACCAACGGACTGATGACCATGCTCGCCATCTCCATGAGCATCCTGACGAGCGTGAGCTGGTACGCCGTCTACGCGCACGTGCCCGGCGTGACGCTCTCGCCGTTCGCCGACCAACAGATTGGTGCGGCGATCCTCTGGATCTGCGGTGACTTCTGGGCGCTGCCGACCCTGGCCATCGTGATCCGTCGGGCCATCGAGACCGAAGGCTCCATGGGCAGCGTGATCGATCGCCTCACGGGTCGGGCGTCGACGCTCGATCTCACCATCTCCACGCCGACGCCGACATCCCCCGTCGACGGCGCCCGATAGTCGATCACGGTCTGATATTCTGTTGAGCGTCGTCGTGAAGCGAGTCCCGTGAGGCTCGTACGGCGGGAGGGATTGTGACCAAGACACCGGGTACGCCGAGCGTGCCGAACAGGACGTTCGAACCCCGTTCACAGTTGCTCTCGCGAGATGACGTCGAGCGAACGCTTCGTCGCATGGCCCACGAAGTCGTCGAACGCAACGCGGACCAACCTGACCTCGTCGTGCTGGGCCTCCAGGTCGGCGGGGTGACCCTGGCGGAGAGACTCGCGGCGGCGGTCGCATCGATTGGTGCGCTCACGGTCCACGTCGGGCGCCTCGACGTGGCCTATTTTCGCGACGACCTCGATCGGCGGCCACTGCTCGGCGCGACTGCGACGTTGATCCCGGTCGATCTGACGGATCGGACCGTGTTGCTCGTTGACGACGTGCTCTACACGGGCCGCACGATACGTGCGGCGCTCAACGCGCTCGCCGAATGGGGCCGACCCCGCGCCATCCAGTTGGCCGTGCTGGTCGACCGAGGCCACCGCGAACTGCCCATTCGTGCCGATTTCGTCGGAAAGAACCTGCCAACGGCCCAACACGAGGCCATCGTCGCCACGGTGGATGGCGTCTGGATCGGCGAGGAGGTCGAGTCGTGATTACGTCCATACGGGGTCACAATCTGTTGTCCCTCCACGACGTGAGTCGCGACGCGCTCGTCGAAGTGCTCGACACGGCCGAATCGTTCGTCGAGGTCCACCGGCGCACGGTGAAGAAGGTCCCGGCCCTGAAGGGGCGAGTTGTCGCGTCACTGTTCTTCGAGGAGTCGACGCGAACGCGTCTCAGTTTCGAGACGGCGGCGAAGCGCCTGAGCGCCGACGTGTTGTCGCTCGCCGTGGCTTCGAGCAGCGTCAAGAAGGGCGAATCGCTGCGAGACACGATCGCGACGATCGACGCGCTCGGACTTGACGCGGTCGTGCTTAGACACCGCTCGAGTGGGGCCGCTGAGCAGGTGAGCCGGTTCGTGCCCCACGTACGTGTGATCAATGCGGGCGACGGACTGCACCAACACCCCACGCAGGGCCTCTTGGACGCCTTCACGATCCGCCAGGTCCTCGCCGAGCGACGCGGCCTGACTCCGTCGGACACGGGTGCGACCCTGTTCGACGGACTCCACGTGTTGATCGTCGGCGATATCTTGCACAGTCGGGTCGCGCGAAGTGACGTCGACGCCTACGTCACTCTCGGGGCCCAGGTGCGCGTCGCCGCGCCGGGGACCCTGTTGCCGGTGGACATCGCGACGTGGCCGGTCGAGGTGGTGGGCGGCTTCGATGAGGCGCTCGAATGGGCTGACGTCATCGGGTTGCTGCGGTTGCAGAACGAGCGGGGAACCGGCTCCTTCGTGCCCAGCCTGCACGAGTTCACGACGACGTTCGGCCTCACGGCGGCGCGGGCCCGCAGGTTGCGCCCCGAGACCTTGCTCATGCACCCCGGGCCGATCAATCGGGGCGTCGAGCTCGACTCGGTCGTCGCCGATCTGCCCGCTGCGATCATTGAACGCCAGGTCAGCAACGGCGTGCCCATCCGGATGGCGGTGCTCTACCTCACCGTCGCCGGCGTGACTTCGGAGGTGGCCTGATGGCAGCGGTCGTCGTTCGCAACGGACTGGTCGTCGGCCCCGAGTCGGCGGTCGTGGCCGACGTGCTCGTGGTCGATGGCGTGATCGCGGCGGTCGGGGAGTCACTCGACGCGCCGTTGGGAGCGCGCGAAGTGGACGCGACGGGTTGTTGGGTGGGACCGGGCCTGGTCGACCTGCACACGCACCTGCGTGAACCGGGTGGCGAGTCGGCCGAGACGATCGAGAGCGGGGCTCGCGCCGCCGCTATCGGCGGTTTCACTGCCGTGGTCGCCATGCCCAACACCGAACCGGCCCTCGACAACGTAGCGCTGGTCACCTACGTCTTGGACCAGGGGTCGCGTGCGTTGGTGGACGTCGCCGTCGCCGGGGCCATCACCCAGGGACGCCAGGGCGATCGGCTCGCGCCGATGGCGGAGCTCGCCGCACTCGGTGTGCGGCTCTTCAGCGACGATGGCACGGGCGTCCAAGACGCGGCGGTGATGCGTCGGGCGCTCAGCTACGCCCGCCCCCTCGGTATCCGTCTCGCCGAGCACTGCGAGGACACGAACCTCGCCTCCGGCGGATCGATGAATGAAGGGGCATTGAGCAGTCGCTTGGGCCTCGTGGGTCGCCCAGCGGCGGCCGAGGAGATCATGGTCGCGCGCGACATCGACTTGGTGCGCCTGACCAGAGCGCCCTTGCACTTTTTGCATCTGTCGACCGCACGGTCGTTGGCCAGTGTCGGTGCCGCACGAGACGAGGGGCTTCCCGTGACCGCTGAAGTCGCGCCCCACCACTTCACACTCGATGAGTCGGCGTGCGAGAACTACGACGCCCACTTCAAGGTGAACCCACCACTGCGATCGCGCGACGACGTCGCGGCAGTGCGCGCGTCGCTCGTAAACGGGTTGGCCGACGCAGTCGCGACCGACCACGCGCCACACGCGGCGGAGTTGAAGGACCTGCCCTTTGACGAAGCGCCGGCCGGAATGCTCGGCCTCGAGCACGCGGCATCGCTGACCTACGAGGCGCTCGGTTCCTCTGGAGCCGACCCGATCCGTTTCTTCGCGCTCCTCAGTCGCTCGCCCGCCCGGATCGCGTCATTGCGACGCGAGGACGCACGCGTGCGTCACAGTGGCCACGGCGGGGCGGTCGTCGCGGGCGAGGACGCGAACCTGGTGGTGTTCGACCCCAGCGCGCGCTGGCGGGCGAGTCGGGACCGGCTCCAGAGCCTGGCCTACAACACGCCCTACCACGACCGAGAGCTCGAAGGACGAGTGCGGACCACGATCGTGCGTGGCGCAGTCGTGGTCGACGAGGGGGTCCTCGCGTGACGCGAACGCATTCGGTGTTGGTCCTCGGCGACGGTGCCGTCTTCGAAGGGTACGCCGCCGGCTTCCTGCCCGACGACGGGGTCACGACCGGTGAATTCGTCTTCAACACGGCACTCAGCGGATACCAAGAGGTCATCACGGACCCGAGTTACGCCGGCCAGGTCATTACGTTCACCTATCCCCACATCGGCAACTACGGCGTGACCCCACTGGACGACGAGGCAGTGCGACCGTGGTGCCGTGGTGTGGTCATGCGCGACCTCTCGGCGCGCCCGTCGAACTGGCGAGCCGAGCGCGCCCTCGAGCCGTTCCTGGTTGAGCGGCGAGTGCCCGCGATCGTCGGGGTGGACACCCGACGGCTCACGCGTCACCTACGCGCGCACGGGGCCCTGGCGGGCGCCTTCGGCCACGCGGGCACCGACGTGGTGGCGGCGGCCGCGGCGACGGCCAAGGGCACCGACGGGATGGACTACGTCTCACTCGTGTCGACACCCGCGGCCTACGAGCGGGGCTCGGGGCAGCGCCACGTGGTGGCGGTCGACTACGGCATCAAGACGACGATGGTCGATCAGCTCGCCCAGCGCTTCCGCGTGACGGTGGTGCCGGCTACGACATCCGCCGATGAGATCCGAGCACTCGGACCCGATGGCGTCTTCCTCTCCAACGGCCCGGGCGACCCGGCCGCGCTGGGCCAGTACGTACGCGAGATCGAGTACCTGGTCGGTGAGGTCCCGATCTTCGGGATCTGCCTCGGCCACCAGCTCCTCGCAACGGCCCTCGGGGGCACGACGTACAAGTTGCCCTTTGGGCATCACGGCAGCAATCACCCAGTCCAGGACCTCGCGACAGGGCGGATCGAGGTGACGGCCCAGAACCACAACTACGCCGTGGACCCGGACTCACTTAGCGCGGTGGTGAGCCACCGGAACCTGAACGACGGCGTCGTCGAGGGGATCGTCGCGCCGGCGCTGCGGTGCTTCTCGGTGCAGTACCACCCCGAGGCCGGGCCCGGGCCACACGACGCCCGATATCTCTTCGAACGATTCGAGTCGCTGCTACGCGGCGAGGACCTGAGGGCGGCCGATGCCACGACGTGACGACATCCACACCATCATGGTGATCGGCTCGGGCCCAATTGTGATCGGCCAGGCCTGCGAGTTCGACTATTCGGGCACCCAGGCCTGCCAGGTGCTCCGTGACGAGGGGTACCGGGTGGTGCTGGTCAACTCCAACCCGGCCACGATCATGACCGACCCGAGCACCGCCGATGTGACCTACGTCGAACCGCTCGACCTCTCGGTGATGACCGACATCATCGAGCGCGAGCGACCCGACGCGCTGCTGCCGACCCTGGGCGGCCAGACGGCGCTCAACCTGACGATGGCCCTCGTTCACGCCGGTGTGACCGAGCGCTTCGGTGTCGAGGTCATCGGCGCGCGCCCCGAAGCGATCGAGACTGCGGAAAACCGTGAGCAGTTCAAGGCGGCGATGGCCGATATCGGTCTCGGCGTGCCAGAGTCGGGTTTCGCTCACAACGTGGCTGAGGCCATCGAGATCGCCGAGCGGATCGGGTGGCCGATCATCGTTCGACCGAGCTACATCCTCGGGGGTGCCGGAACGGGGATCGCGCACAACGCACAGGACTTCGTGCGGCTCGCGACCGAGGGGATCGCCGCGTCGCCCGTCGGCGAGATCCTGGTGGAGCGGTCCATCGCGGGGTGGAAGGAGTATGAGCTCGAAGTCATGCGTGACCGCCACGACAACTGCGTCGTCGTGTGCAGCATTGAGAACGTCGACCCAATGGGCGTGCACACGGGCGACTCGGTGACCGTCGCGCCGGCCCAGACGCTCTCGGACGTGGAGTACCAGGCTATGCGCGACGACGCCTTCGCCGTGCTTCGCCGCGTCGGGGTCGAGACCGGTGGCTCCAATGTGCAGTTCGCCGTGAATCCCAGTACCGGCGAGCGACTGGTCATCGAGATGAACCCGCGGGTCAGCCGGTCGAGCGCACTCGCGTCCAAGGCGACGGGATTCCCGATCGCGAAGATTGCCGCGCGCCTCGCGGTCGGCTACGCGCTCAATGAGATACTCAACGACATCACGCGGTCCACGCCGGCGAGCTTCGAACCCGTGATCGACTACGTGGTCACGAAGATCCCGCGGTGGGCCTTCGAGAAGCTGCCTGGAGCGTCGTCGGTGCTGGGCACGCGTATGCAGTCCGTCGGCGAGGTCATGGCGATCGGGCGCAACTTCGCCGAATCGCTGCAGAAGGCCATTCGCTCGCTCGAGCAGGGACGACCGGGCTTCGCGCCGGGACCCAACCGCGAGTTCGCCGATCTAGATGACGACGCGCTGTGGCACCGTTGCGTGGTCGCTACCCCGGAGCGGCTCTACGCGCTCCACGAGATGCTGTGGCGCGGTGCCTCGGTCGAGGACATAGCAGCGCGCACGGGTATCGACGCGTGGTTCATCGACCAGATGGCCGAGATCGTCATACGCGAACGTGAACTACGCGACGCCGACGTGGTCAACTTCGATGCTCGCACGTGGCGCCGGTACCGACAGTGGGGGTTCACCGATTCCCAGGTGGCCGCCATCAGCGGAACCAGCCTGGATCTCGTGCGCACCGCGCGCACCGCACTCGCCCCGGTAACCTTCAAGACGGTGGACACCTGTGCCGCCGAGTTTGACGCGGCGACGCCGTACCACTACGGGACCACGGAGGACGAGTCGGAGGTCCGTTCCTCCAACAAGGATCGCGTGATCATCCTCGGTTCGGGTCCGAACCGGATCGGCCAGGGCATCGAGTTCGACTACTGCTGCGTGCACGCGTCGTACGTGCTGCGCGACATGGGCTACGAGTCCGTGATGGTGAACTGCAACCCCGAGACGGTGTCGACGGACTACTCGACTTCCGACCGCCTCTACTTCGAACCGCTCACCCCCGAAGACGTCGCCGAAGTCGTGGCCGCGGAGCAGGCGGCCTGCGTCGACGGGGCACGCGTCGTCGGGGTGATCGTCTCGCTGGGCGGTCAGACTCCCCTCAAGCTCGCCCACACCTTGGACCCCGAACTGGTGCTCGGAACCCCGGTGAGCGCGATTGACGCCGCCGAGGACCGTGAGCACTGGTCGACTATTTGCAACGACCTCGGACTGCGCCAGCCGCCCGGTGATGTCGCGGTCACGTTGGACGAGGCGATCGAGGTCGCCGCGCGCATCGGCTACCCGGTGCTAGTGCGACCGAGCTACGTGCTCGGCGGGCGAGCCATGGAGATTGTCTTCAACGAGCAGTCGCTGCGGCGTGTCATGAACAACCTCACCGGGGCGCACGGGGCACTCGCGCGAGAGGGGGGCGTGAGCGCGACGCGGCCCATCCTGCTCGACCGGTTCCTCGAGGACGCGGTCGAAGTTGACGTCGACGCGATTCGAGACCAAGCGGGTGAGACCTACGTGGCGGGAATCATGGAACACGTCGAGGAGGCGGGGGTCCACTCGGGCGATTCGGCGTGCGCGCTGCCGCCCCAGACGTTGTCCCAACCGGTGATCGCGACGCTGCACGACTACACCACGCGCATCGCCGACGCGCTCGGCGTGGTCGGGCTCGTCAACGTCCAGTACGCCGTCAAGAACGACGAGGTCTTCGTGTTGGAGGCCAACCCGCGGGCGAGTCGCACTGTTCCCTTCGTCGCGAAGGCGACGGGCGTGCCCCTGGCCCAGATTGCCGTGCGCGTGATGCTCGGCCAGACGCTTGCGTCCTTGCGCGACGCCGGCGTCGTCCCCGCGACGACGCCCAATCCGGACTACGTCAGCGTCAAGGAGGCGGTCCTGCCGTTCAACCGATTCCCCGACGTCGACACGATCCTCGGGCCCGAGATGCGTTCGACGGGTGAGGTGATGGGTATCGGCGAGAGCTTCGGGATCGCCTTTGCCAAGTCACAACTCGCGGCGGGGACCGGCCTGCCTGACTCCGGACAGGTCTTCCTCTCACTGGCGGACCGGGACAAGGTGGGCGGCCTCGCCATCGCTCGCCAGTTACTCGACCTCGGATTCTCGATCGCCGCGACCGTCGGTACGGCGGGCTATCTTCGCTCCAACGGGCTCACGGTGACGACGCTCGTGGGCAAGGTTGGCCTCGCTGACCTGGGGGCGGACGCCGTGACACTGATCGCCGACGGCGCCGTGCAACTCGTGGTCAACACGCCCTCGGGCGGGGACGCCATGGTCGATGGCGCCCAGATCCGACACGCCTGTATCACCCACGGTGTCCCGTGCCTGACCACGCTCAACGCGGGGCTCGCGGCGGCACGGGGAATTGCCGACACCCGGACCCACGGCTGGCGCGTGCGTTCCCTGCAGGAACTGCACGGATGAGCGAGGTCTCACTTGCCACGTCGGTGGGGTCCGTACCCTTGCGTTCGCCGATCCTCACCGCAGCGGGAACCGCGGGCTTCGGCGTCGAGCTCGCGGGGTACGGCGATCTCAGCCGGCTCGGCGCGTTGGTCACCAAATCCCTGGCCGCCTTCGCATGGCCGGGTAACCCGGCGCCTCGGGTGACGGCCGTCGACGAGCACCTCGTCAATTCCGTGGGACTGGCCGGACCCGGCGTCGACGCGTGGCGGCGCGACCACGAGCCCGCCCTCGTCGCCGCGGGAGCGACAATCGTGACCTCGATCTGGGGGCGTAGCGCCCAGGAGTTCGCCGATGCGGCCGACGCCCTCGCCGGATCGTCCTCGGTGGCTCTAGAGGTGAACGCGAGTTGTCCGAACCTTGAAGACCGGTCCACCATGTTCGCCCATTCGCCCGAGGCGACCGCCGCGATCGTACGCGCCACGGTCCGCGCGGATCGTCCGGTGTGGGTGAAGTTAAGTCCGAACACGCCCGACCTCGTCGCGATCGCCGCCGCGGCGGTCGACGCGGGCGCCGAAGCCCTGGTCCTGGTCAACACCCTGCTCGGTCTCGCGATCGACCTTGAAGCACGTCGACCGGTCCTCGGTGGGGTCGGCGGCGGGGTGAGCGGGCCGGGGATCCACCCGATCGCCCTGCGCGCGGTCTTCGACTGTCGTCGTGCGCTACCGGACGTGCCGATCGTGGGTGTGGGTGGCGTGCGTCGGGGTGAGGATGCGATCGCGCTCATGATGGCCGGTGCCAACGCCGTCGAAGTCGGCACAGCGATCTTCGCCTCACCACGCGCGCCGTGGCGCATCCAGCGTGAGGTCCAGCGTTGGTTATCCTCCCACGGTGTGCGATCGGTGCACGAGATCATTGGAGTAGCCCATGGCTGAATCATTCGGTGCACGACTGCGCACACTGATCGACGACCGCGGCGCACTGTGCGTCGGCGTAGACCCGAGCGCGGCGGTCATCGAGCAGTGGGGCCGACACGATGACCCAGAGGGTGTGGAGTTCGTGGCGCTCTCTACGGTTGAGGCCGCAATCGGCACCGCGGTCGCGATCAAACCCCAGGTGGCGTTCTTCGAACGCTTCGGCTCGGCGGGCTACCGCATCTTGGAACGAGTCATTCGCGAGGCTGGTGACGCGTCGTTGCTCGTGGTCGCGGACGCCAAACGCGGTGACATTGGCTCATCGGTTGAGGGTTACGCGCAAGCCTGGCTGTCCGACCGGTCGCCGCTCGCGGTCGACGCACTCACCGCGAACCCCTTTCTCGGCGTTGGCGCACTGAGACCCCTCGTGGACGCCGCCCTGGCGACGGGCCGGGGACTCTTCATACTCGCTGCCACGTCCAATCCCGAGGGGCGCACCATTCAGTCGGCGATCGTCGACGGCGAACGAAGTGTCGAGATCGCGGTGCTCGAGGCGATCGGGGAACTGAACGCCAGTGCCGACGGGTTCGGCTCGGTCGGCGCGGTGATCGGCGCGACCCGGGAGCCACTGGCCTTTGACCTGGCTCGGCTGGGTGGGCCGATCCTGGTGCCCGGGGTGGGCGCCCAGGGAGCAACCGTGGAGCGCGTCAGCCGGCTGTTCGGCGAGGTTCCTCGTTCATCAGTCCTGGTCAATGTCGGTAGAGCGATTCTGGAACGAGGCCCGGACCGCCGAGCGGTCTACGACGCCGCCCGGCGTTGGCGCGACGAAATATCTAGTGCGTTGCCCTAGTTCTGAGGTGCATTTGTGCTCGTCACGATGTATTCTGGGCGCGTGACACCGACACCGCCCACATTGTCGCAGGAGCAGCGAGTCCAAGCCTCGCGCCTCGCCGTGGCGAACCGTAGACGTCGCGCTGAGGTGAAGCGGCAGATTAAGTCGGGTGAACTTTCTTTAGAAGAGTTGTTCGAACTCGCTGATCGTGAGGAGTGCATCGCGCAGATGCGCGCCTATGACTTGATCAGCGCGCTGCCGGCGATTGGTGACGTTAAGGCAGAACGCATCATGCAGAAGGCGCAGATCGCCAAGACCCGTCGGATCCGCGGTCTCGGCCCCAAACAACGCGCCGAACTGTTCCGAGCCCTTGTGCGCTGAACCGCTGTTGGCGGTGCTGATCGGTCCCGGTGGTGTGGGCAAGGGGACGATTGCTCGGCGACTCACCGAGAAAGACCCCCGATTGTGGCTGAGCCGGAGTTGGACGACGCGCGCCAAGCGCGAATCGGAAACGGGTGATGAGTACGTCTTCGTGGACCGTGAGACGTTCGAACAAGCCATCGACGAGGGCCGGTTCCTCGAGTGGGCGCAGTTCCACGGAAACCTCTACGGCACACCGGTGCCCACGGACACCGGTGGTGCGGACGTGCTGCTCGAGATCGAGGTGCAAGGTGCCGAACAGGTGCGTCGCCACTACGACGACGTCGTGATCTTCCTGATCGTCCCACCGTCGATGGATCAGCTCGAGGCTCGGTTACGTGGCCGCGGTGACACCGAGGATCACGTGCAACGGCGCCTGCACAGCACGGCCAACGAGATGCGCATCGGTGAACGGCTCGCCACGCACGTGATCGTCAATGACGACGTAGAGCGGGCCATGGGTGAAATCCTCTCTATACTGGAGACGCTTCGACGAGACCGTCGTTCCCTCGCGTAAAAAGGACTGAATCCATGGCCGAGCGCCCTTCGCTTGTCGACCCACCCATTGAAGCGTTGCTGGCCAAGGTCGGCGACTCCAAGTTCACCCTGGTCGCCGTCTCGGCGATTCGCGCGCGCGAGATCAACGACTACTACAACGGGCTCGGTTCGGGCCACGGCTCGATGATCCCGCCCCAGGTGACGTCGCTGTCCAACAAGTCGCTGTCACTGTCGCTCCAGGAACTCTACGAGGGCAAACTCGAGTTCCACCGTCCGACCGCCGAGGAGCTTGAGCAAGAGCGTCGCGACCGAGACGCGGCCCAGGCGCACCAGGACGAGGCCAACGACCTGGACGCCTTCACCGATGCCCTCCGCGACGCCTGATTCACCATCGCCTCGCGTCGTTCTCGGTGTCGCGGGCGGAATCGCGGCGTATAAGGCGGTGGAGGTGCTGCGGCGCCTGCGCGACGCCGGCTACCATGTCACACCGATCCTGACGCCCGACGCGACGCGCTTCGTGGGGCCACTCACCTTCAGCGCGCTCGCGAGCGAGCCGGCGAGGGTCGGTCTCTACGATGACCCGGCGCTGCCGATTCCCCACACGGTCCTCGGCCAGTCAGCCGATCTCATCGTGGTCGCACCCGCCACGGCCCATCTAATCGCCCGGTTCGCCGCGGGCCTCGCCGACGACCTGCTCACCGCTACCCTGATGGCGAGCGCCTCACCGGTGTTGCTCTGTCCCGCGATGCACACCGAGATGTGGGAGCAGCCCGTGGTCCAGGAGAACCTCGCCACGTTGCGACGCCGGGGCGTTCTCGTGCTCGAACCCGAACGTGGCCACCTGGCCGGTGGCGACGAAGGCGCGGGACGGCTCGCTGAACCAGCGACGATCGTCTCGTTGGTCGAACGGATCATCAAGGGGTACCGCGGTCCGTTGACGGGCCGGCACGTCCTGGTCACCGCGGGTGGGACCCGCGAGCCGATCGATCCCGTACGCGTCATCACGAACCGGTCGTCGGGTCGCCAGGGCTACGCCATCGCCGAGGTCGCCGCGCGGCTCGGGGCAGCGGTGACCCTCGTAACGACGACGGATCGGACACTGGCCATCGACGTCGTGGGACGCATCGAGGTGGTAGAGGTCGTCACTGCCGCCGAGTTGCGCGAGCAGGCACTGAAGCTGGCTAAGGACATGGACGTCATCGTGATGGCGGCCGCGGTCGCGGACTTCACGGTCGATCCAGCGCCGAACAAGCTGAAGAAGGTGGCAGGCCCGCCCCAGCTGGCGTTGGTGGCGACCCCCGACATCCTGGTGGAGTTGACCACGAACCGACGTGACGGGCAGGTCATCGTCGGCTTTGCCGCCGAGTCCACGGACGTGCTCGCCAACGCCCAGGCGAAGTTCGAGCGAAAGGGCGTGGACGTCTTGGTCGTCAACGACGTCATGACTCCGGGCGCAGGGTTCGAGTCGCCTACCAACGAGGTGCGTCTCCTGCTGCGTGACCACGAGCCGGTCGCGGTCTCGATGCGCACAAAAGAGGACGTTGCGCTGGAGGTGTTGACTAGGGTGGTTGCATTGTTACCGCAAGGAGACCAATGAGCGATCGCACCCTCTTCACCTCGGAGTCGGTGACGGAAGGACATCCCGACAAGATCGCGGATCAGGTCTCCGACAGCGTGCTCGA
>JAJZSM010000309.1:0-1882 GCA_021849765.1 Actinomycetes bacterium
ATGGCCCACGGCCGGTTCGGTGATATGACGATGGGGCCGGAGGGGATCGGGAGCGACGGTGTCCAGCGGTAGGGCGTCTCGGTGAACGCGAGCGGGCGCCCCGACGACGTGAAGAGGTGGATCGTTGGGCGGCCGGACAGCGCGCACGCGTGCGACGAGTTGCTCGAGATCGTGATGTCCCCGTCGGGGTTGCCCGGTCCGTTAAAGACGACCATGGTCTGTAGCTGGGTCGGCGCACATATCGGGACGGCGGCCGCGCCAGCGCGTTCAGTGCCGCCCAGCGGGGCGGCGAGTGGCGTGAGCAGCAAGATCACGACGGTCGCGCCGAGCCAGATCGCCGCGACTCGTCGAGGGAGTGGCACCGACGCCCTCGACGAGGTCACGTTCGCACCGTAGACCTCACCGACACGCCCGGCGCGGCGTCCGGTCCGGGTACCGGTCACTCGACTCACAAGTGCGGTACGCGTCATGGTTTCACCTCGACAGCCCGTCCGATGGACGGCCCACTGCCCGTGTCCAACGACCAGGCGAACTTTGCGAGTGAGGCCCGTGTGGATGGTGGAATCACTAGCTTCATCGCGAAGCGTTCCGATTGGTGGGGCGTCACGGGTGCCGCCTGGGCGCAGTTGAGTTCGAAGGTGCGTACCTCGGGCTTTGCGCCCTTCACGTTGGGTGCGACGAAGATCGCTTCGGTGAAGTTCGGACACGGCGTGAATGTGACCTCGGTCGCGGTCGGATTGTGCAGCGTGACGACGTAAGAGAGGGTCGTCCCGGCGCGCAACGCAGCTGGCAACGTCGCCGTCGCCGTCAGTGACGCGACACTGCCCGGACGCGGTTCGACGACGCCTGGCGTTGGGGGTCGAACACCGAGTTGGCTCTCGTCGAGACCGCAGGCGACGTCGAGGTGGACGCCACTGACGCCTGCGCCACCGCCGCCGTGGGGCAGCAGCACGCGAATCGTGTTGTACGTTGCGGCCCGCTCGTTGGCGAGATTTTGTGACTGTGACGGTGAGTTCAGCGCGTTGCAGCCTTCGGACGTCCCGAGGAGTAGCAGGCCGCTACGCCCCGTGGCGAGGTCGGTCCCGTTCAGACCGCCGAAGTAGGTGCCGTTCTTTCGAACTTGAAGTGGTCGCCACTGGTGTGTTCCCGTCTGACCCTCGAGGTCGGGATAGCCGCTTAACTGGCACAACGGTCCGGTGTTGGTGAAGACGACGACCGTGAGCTCGTTACCGAGTCCCGCGCCGCCGCGGCCAAGGCGTGTCTCCAAGTGGCTCGAGTGGCACGGCGCCGCAGGCACCAACGTCGCGGTGGTCGTCGTCGTGGTGGTCGTCGGAGAGGCCGTGAGCGCCGACCAGGGGACGACACCGCCCGACGGCGTCGCGGTGCCACACGAACTGAGCACCAGGGATGCAACCGTTGCGCCCGCGATACGAACGAGCCCGGGGGCCTTCATGTCCGCATCCTAGAGACGTGGCCATGGCGAGACAGTGCGCCAGTCCAGAGAGGGCGAAACAGACGTCGGCGAACACCACCATCGAGGTGAACGCCCCGCTGGGGTGACAACACGTACAGTGTCTGCGCTGTACTGGCCGCGCGCCGAGCGATCAGCGCGTGATCCGCTATCGCGGTACGGTCAGTCGCGTGACTCTCCCAGCCCCCACGTTGGAAACCGACCGTTTGCGACTTCGTCACTTCGATGACAGCGACGCGAGCGCCCTGTTCTCGTTGCACAGCAACGCTCGCGTCATGCGCTACTGGGACGCGCCGCCCTGGCGTGAGACGTCGCGCGCGGCGCAGTTCATCGCGACGTGTCGCCAGATCGCCGAGTCGGGTACCGGGACGCGACTGGCCGTCGAGCGCCGCGCAGACGGGTCGTTCATCG
>JAJZSM010000309.1:1892-2672 GCA_021849765.1 Actinomycetes bacterium
TGGAGCGCCTTGACGCGCTGGAACCCCGAGTACCGCAGCGCGTCGATGGGCTACTGCTTTGATGACGCGACGTGGGGCCGCGGTTACGCGACCGAGGCGGGGCGGGCGCTGCTGCAGTGGGGATTCAGCACGTTGGCGCTCAACCGGGTCCAGGCGCAGACCGATACGCGCAACGTGGCCTCAGCGCGAGTGCTCGAGAAGCTCGGCTTCCTGCACGAAGGAACACTGCGCGAAGACTGCGTGGTGGACGGTGAGGTCTCGGACTCGTGGGTGTTCGGCTTGATCAGGCGAGACTGGGAATCGCTGTCGGACCCTCGTACGGCGTGAGACGCAACGAAGGTGACGTGCCGAGGCAGTGACGGCTGACGCCGTCAGATCGATTGACACCATCGGGTGCACGACCACGCCCCGACGATTGGCCCCGCGTCCGTTTCCGACACTGGTGTCGCTCGAACGTCACTTATCGAGTTCAGCGAGCACCTCGCCGATGATTTTGGTCATCTTGTGGGCCGGGAGTGGCTCGCCCCCCTCGGCCTCGGCCACCTCGCTAGCGAACGCCTCGACGGAGTGCGTCCCGCCCACGAGCACGTAGCGCAGCGCCTCGCCGGTCGCCTCGGCGTCGGTCACGTGCGTGAGTGCGCCAACGACGTCGTGATCGGAGGACTCACCCACCGTGTGGACCACCCGCATCGCCTCCTCGCGACCGCTCGCCGTGGAGACGGCGGGCTCGCGGTCGGGATTCTGCTGCAGGTCCCACTCGGTGAGGGCCTCGTTGTAACC
>JAJZSM010000310.1 GCA_021849765.1 Actinomycetes bacterium
AACTACGGATCTGGGACCCCCAGGCGTTATCCGACCGGTCCCCCGTTAGGGCGTCCATCTCGGCGCGCCGCTGGACTCGTGCCCGTTCGGCGAGTTTGGCGGTCAAGATCTGCAACGCGCGCGCCCGGTTCTGGTGTTGGCTGCGCTCGTTCTGACAACTTACGACGATTCCCGAGGGCAGGTGCGTGATCCGAATGGCCGAGTCCGTCTTGTTGACGTGCTGACCACCGGCCCCGGACGAACGATAGGTATCGATACGGAGGTCCTTCTCGTCGATGTCGACCTCGTGGGCGTCATCGTCGAGCAGCGGCGTGACCTCGAGGCTGGCGAAGCTGGTCTGACGTCGCGCCTGGGAGTCGAACGGGCTGATCCGCACGAGCCGGTGCACGCCGCGCTCCGCGGAGAGCCACCCGTAGGCGAAGGGGCCCTTCACGATGAACGTGGCCGATAACAGACCCGCCTCTTGTCCCTCGGTGACCTCGTCAACCTCGACGCCGAACCCGCGGCGCTCGGCCCACCGCGAGTACATCCGCAACAACATCTCGGTCCAGTCCTGGGCGTCGGTGCCGCCGGCCCCCGCGTGGAGCTCGGCGATGGCGTCATTCTCGTCGTAGGGACCTGAGAGCAGGCTCTGGGTCTCCAGGGCAGTCAGCGCGGCGTCCACCGCGGCGACGTTGGCGCGCAGCTCGTCGAGCAGTGTCCAGTCCACGTCGCCTGAACTCAACGATTCGGCGAAGAAGTCAATCAGGACCGCGCAGTCGTCCAGGGAACGTCGGAGCTGATCGAAGGCCTCGAGTTCGCTCGTCAAGCGGCCCAATTCCGTCGTGACCGCTCGCGCATGATCCTGGTCGTTCCACAGGTCCGGCGACGACGCCTCATCGTTCAGTACGGCGTGACGGGCCCGATGTTCGTCGATGCTCAGGTACTCGCGAGCCGAACCCCACCGCTCTTCGAGCACGCCGAGCGACGCCTGCGCCTCTCGCAGCGCGTTCTCCGCCTTAGGGTCGGCCATGGCACTGCTTGTACTTCCGGCCCGAACCACACCAACACGGCTGATTGCGCCCCAGTTTCTCGTTGGGCTTGGTCGCCGTGGCTGAGGTGGCGCTCGTGTGCGTGGGCAGCTCGACCGCGCCCGGTGCGACTTCAGCGACGTTTGTCAGAGCACGCTCGAGACCGTCGTCCTCGAGGCTCGCCTCTTCCTCGGCTTCGGAGGCTTCCACGTGCGTGACGTAACGGACGAAATCAGTTTCGACGGCGTCGAGGAGGTGCTCGAACATGACGTAGCCCTCCTTCTGCCACGCCGTGAGCGGGTCCTGCTGGGCGACTTGGCGCAGGTGGATGCCGTCACGCAGGTAGTCCATGTCCGACAAGTGATCGCGCCAGCGTTGGTCGAGGATCTGCAGCATCACGTCGCGTTCGATCTCCTTGGCCGTGTCGAGGCCGCCGGGGTACTCCTCGCATTTGGCCTGGTATTCGGTTAGCGCGTCGTTCACGATTGCCTCGACGGCCTCGTCACGGTCGGCGAAGGACTCCAGGGTCGACATCGACACGGTCGTCGGGTAGTAGGTCGGCAGATCCACGAGCAGCGCGTTGAGGTCCCACGCTTCGGGGAACTCGCTCTCGAGGTACGTCTCCACGACGGCCGCGATCTGTCGCTCGATCATCTCGAGGGTCGCCTCATGGATGTCTTCGCCGTCGATCACCTGCTGGCGCCGCGCGTAGATCACCTTGCGCTGCTCGTTCATGACCTCGTCGTACTTGAGGACGTCCTTGCGGATCTCGGCGTTGCGCGCCTCCACCGTGTTCTGGGCCCGTTCGATGGCCTTGGAGACCATCTTGGCCTCGATGGCCTCGCCCTCGGGCATCGCCCGCTCCATGACCCAGGACACCGCGCCCGTCGCGAAGAGTCGCAGCAGATCGTCTTCGAGGGACAGATAGAAGCGGCTCTCGCCGGGATCACCTTGGCGGCCGGAGCGACCACGAAGCTGATTATCGATCCGTCGCGAGTCGTGACGTTCGGTGCCGAGCACGTAGAGCCCGCCCACTGCACGGACCTCGTCGCCTTCACGATCACAGACCTCTTTGAATCGCGCCAGGGCCGCCGCGTAGGCGGCATCGTGCTCCTCGGAACCCGCCACGAGTCCTTGGGCGGCGACCTCGCGGCGCGCCAGACCCTCGGCGTTGCCACCCAGGATCACGTCCACGCCTCGTCCGGCCATATTCGTCGCCACCGTCACGGCTTGCTTACGACCCGCTTGGGCCACGATCTCGGCTTCGCGGAAGTGCTGCTTCGCGTTAAGCACCTCGTGGGCGATGCCAGCCTTAGACAGGGCCCGAGAGAGCAGTTCGGACTTCTCGACCGACGCGGTGCCGAGCAGAATCGGCTGACCGAGGTCCGTTCGCGCCCGCACGTCCTCGACGATCGCGTTGAACTTGTCCTCTTCGGTCTTAAAGATCAGGTCCGGCTCGTCTACCCGGCGTGACGGCCGGTGGGTCGGGATCGGCACGACCGCGAGGTTGTAGGTGCTGCCGAACTCACTGGCCTCGGTCTCGGCGGTACCGGTCATACCCGCGAGCTTCTCGTAGAGCCGGAAGTAGTTCTGCAGGGTCACGGTCGCCCAGGTGTGGTTCTCCTCTTGGATCCGCACCCGCTCTTTGGCCTCAACCGCCTG
>JAJZSM010000311.1 GCA_021849765.1 Actinomycetes bacterium
TTCCGATCTGTGGAGACGAAACTCACCTCACCCTCCAGGCCGAACTGCTGCAAGGCGGCGACCGAGTCGCCACCCCCGATCACCGAGAGCGCCGGGGACGCCGCCACCGCGCGCGCGATCGCCTCGGTCCCGAGCGCGAAGCGTGGATCCTCGAAGACGCCCATGGGACCGTTCCACAAAATGGTCTTGGCGGTGGCGATGACTGCGGTGAATGCCTCGATCGACCGGGGCCCGATGTCGAACCCCTCGAACCCCTCGGGCACGTTCGCCCCGAAGTCCACCACCGGATCGGTTCCACCACCGCTGCCGAACGGCGCACCGTCGGCCAGACCGCGCGTGTCCACGGGGATGCGGACCTTGCCGCTCTCGAGCAGCGCCGCGCACTCACCGAGGAACGACTTATCAAAGAGCGACGAGCCGATCGTGCGACCCTGGGTCACCTCGAAGGTGTAGGCCATCCCACCGCCCACGAGGACGATGTCGGCGCGGTCGGCGAGCACCTTGACGATGCCGAGCTTGTCGGCGACTTTGGCGCCACCGACGATCGCCACGAAGGGCCTCGCTGGCTCATCAAGTAGGTCGAGCAGGTAAGCGACCTCACGACGTAGGTTCGGCCCAGCCGCGCTCGCGACGAGCGTCGGGGGGATCATGATCGAGGCGTGGGCGCGATGCGACGCGCCGAAGGCCTCGTTAATGTAGAAATCGACGCCTTCCACCAGCGAGGCCCCGAACTGCGGGTCGTTCGCCTCCTCACCGAGATTGAAGCGCAGGTTCTCGAGCAGTTCCACCCCGGGACAGAGCTCGTCGAGACGACGGCGGATCGGTTCGACCCGGAATCGTTCGTCGACGCGACCCTTCGGCCGCCCGAAGTGTGTGCAAGCGACGACCGATGCCCCGCGCGCGAGCAGGTCCGTAAAGAGGGGAACCGCGGCGCGGATCCGAAAGTCGTCGGTGATCACCAGCTCGCCGTCGACTTCGGCGACGGGGGTATTGAAATCGACCCGGACGAGGACCCGCTTGCCGCGTACGTCCCAGTCGTCCGAGGTAGGCAGCGACTCGCCCGCCATCTAGCGACCGACGTGGTTGGCGAGGTCGACCAGACGGTTCGAGTAGCCCCACTCGTTGTCGTACCAGCCGAAGACCTTCACGAGGCACGTCTCGTCGTCGATCCGCTGGACCATGGTCATCTGGGCGTCGAAGGTGCACGACGCCGGCGATCCCACGATGTCCGAGGAGACGATCGGGTCCTCGGTGTAGACGAGCACGTCGCGCAACGCTCCGTCCGCGGCGGCGCGGAAGGCGGCGTTGACCTCGTCGACGGTCGTGGTGCGCACGACCGCGGTGAAGTCCGTGATGCTCCCGTCAGGGATCGGCACGCGAAGCGACGTACCGTCGAGACGGCCCTTCATCGCCTCGAGGACGAGGCTCGTGGCTCGCGCGGCCCCGGTGGACGACGGCACGATGTTGACCGCCGCCGCGCGGGCGCGACGCAGGTCCTTGTGGGGTAGGTCGAGCAGGTTCTGGTCGTTGGTGTAGGCGTGCACGGTCGTCATGAGGCCCGAACGCACCCCGAAGGCGTCGTCGAGGACCTTCACCATCGGCACGAAGCAGTTCGTGGTGCACGACGCGTTGGAGATCACGTGGTGGGTCGCCTCGTCGTAGGTGTCCTGGTTGACGCCCATCACGAAGGTCGCGTCGACGTCGCTCGCCGGTGCGGAGATGATGACCTTGCGCGCGCCCGCGGCCAGGTGGACTGCGGCCGCCTCACGGCTCGTGAACCGGCCGGTGGACTCGATCACGACATCCACCTCGAGGTCACGCCAGGGCAGCAGCGAGGGCTCGCGCTCGGCGAGTACTCGGATGAAGCGCTCCCCGACCTTCATCCCGCCCTCGGTGACCGTCACGTCACGGTCCAGCCGTCCCTGGGTCGAGTCGTATTTGAGCAGGTGCGCGTTGACCTCGGGCGACGTCAAGTCGTTGACGGCCACGACCTCGATGTTGGGGTTCGGGAGCGACGCCCGTAAAAAGCCCCGCCCGATGCGGCCAAAACCGTTGATCGCTACGCGAATAGTCATGTCGTTCTCCTCCTGGACGCCCGTGGTCACTCGGTGGCGGCGCGAATGGCGTCAGACAAGTGTTGCACATCGTGCACGAGTCCCCCGCCCCCCGACAGCGGTGCGACGTAGGTCGGCGCCGAGCACGGGGCCGAGGCGAACTCGCCGAGCCCATCGACGAGCACGACGTCGGGCACCACCCCGTGGCGCGCCAGTGCGTCAACGTGATCCTGCAGGCTGTAGCCCGAGGTCTCGGGCACCTCGGGGTGCAGGTTCGCCACATAGACGACTCTGGCCCGCGTGCCCGCGATCGCCTGGGTGATCCCCGGGATCGCTGCGGCCGCGATGACGCTCGTGTAGAGCGAGCCGGGGCCGACGACCACCACGTCGGCGCGCTCGATAGCCTCGACGGCCCGGATCGGGGCCGCCGCGTTCGGGGGGTCGAAACTGATGCGCCGGATCGTGGCGCAGTCGGCGATCGCGCTTTGGCCGCGCGTGTCGCCGTCCTCGGTGCTCGCACACAACACCACCCCGGTGGTGCTCGCCGGCACGATCGAGCCCGTCACGCCCATGACCTCGGCCAGGGCGAGTACCGACTCCTCGAGATCTCC
>JAJZSM010000312.1 GCA_021849765.1 Actinomycetes bacterium
GGTCGCCGATCTCGTTCGCCAACTCCGCTTCGAACGATGCTTCGAAGGAGGAGACGGCGGGTCGAGAACCCTGCGCCCCACGGTCACCGCGGTCGTTGCGGTCGCCACGGTCGTTTCGATCACCGCGGTCGTTGCGGTCGCCACGGTCGTTGCGATCACCACGGTCGCGCTGCGGGCGCGAGCGCGGACCTTCGTCGCCGGCGTCAGTGGCCATGTCGGCGTACTCGCCGGCCAGTGACAGCGACACCTTGCCCTGCGGGTCGATGTCATCGACGCGGACCTCAATCGCCTGGCCGAGCTCGAGCACGTCCTCGACCTGACCGATCCGCTTGCCGCCGTTGAGCGGCGACATCTTGGAGATGTGCAACAGACCATCGCGACCGGGCATGAGACTGATGAACGCACCGAACTTCGCGATGTTCACGACTCGTCCGGGGTAGGTCGCACCGACCTCGGCCGTCGGTGGGTCAAGGATGAGCGCGATGCGTCGACGAGCTTCTTCGACGGCTCGGCCATCCTTGGCTCCGATGGTCACGGTGCCGACCACGCCGTCGTCGTCCACGGCGATGTCCGCGCCGGTCTCTTGCTGCAAGGTGTTGATGACCTTACCCTTGGGTCCGATGACCTCGCCGATCTTGTCGATCGGGATCTCGAGGGTCACGATCTTGGGCGCGACCTCTGACACCTGGGGACGCGGCGCGTCGATCGTCGAGGTGATCACGTCGAGGATGGTCAGTCGCGCCTGGTGCGCCTGACGTAGTGCGTCAGCCAACACGTTCGCGGGCAGCCCGTCGATCTTGGTGTCGAGCTGCAGGGCAGTGACGGCGTCGGCGGTGCCGGCAACCTTGAAGTCCATGTCGCCAAAGGCGTCCTCGGCTCCGAGGATGTCAGTCAGGGTCACGTAAGCACCGTTCTCGTACACGAGTCCCATGGCGATCCCGGCGACCGGCGCCTTGATCGGCACGCCGGCGGCCATGAGTGACAGGGTCGATCCGCAGACCGACGCCATCGACGTCGAACCGTTGGACTGCATGATGTCCGAGACGACCCGCAAGGTGTAGGCGAAGTCCTGCTCACTCGGCAGTACCGGAATCAGGGCGCGCTCGGCGAGCATGCCGTGTCCGATCTCGCGGCGCTTGGGCATGCCCACGCGGCCGGTCTCACCCACCGAGTAGGGCGGGAAGTTGTAGTGGTGCATGTACCGGCGGAACTCGTCGGGGCTGATGGTGTCGAGCTGCTGGCGCAAGCGCGGCATCCCGAGGGTCGTCACGTTGACGACCTGGGTCTCGCCGCGCTGGAACAGCGCCGAGCCGTGAGTCATCGGGAACAGGTCGACCTCGGCCGACAGCGGTCGGATGTCGGCGATACCACGGCCGTCGATGCGAACGCCGTCACTCACGATCCGGCTACGCACGAGCTTCTTGGTCACGGCCTTCACCGCCGCCTTGATCTCGCTGAGGCGATCGGCGAACTCGTCGCTCACTTGCGCGACGATGTCGGCGGTCGCGTCGGCCAGTGCGGTCGCACGAGCCTGCTTCTCGGCGATGCGGTTGGCGCTGTCCAGCGCGGCGAGGCCAACGGCCTCCACGCGGGCGTAAACGTCGTCCTCATAGTCGCGGAACACCTGGTAGGGAATAGTCTCGATCGGTCCGCGAACGGCGACGTAGGCCGCGACCAGTTCGCGCTGGAGTTCGATCGACTCACGGATCCACTGCTTGGAGGCCTCGAGACCGGCCGCGAGGACGTCCTCGTCGACCTTGGGCGCCCCGTCGGCGTACTTCTCGAACGAGCCCTCGGTGCCGCCGGCCTCGACCATCATGATGGCCACGTCGGAGTCGGCCTGGTCGCCCAGCGCACGACCGGCGACGACCAGTTCGAAGACCGACTCGTCACCCTCGGCGTAGGTGGGGTGGGCCATCCACGTGCCCTCGGTCGTGTACGCCATGCGCACCGCCCCGATCGGACCGTCAAAGGGGATCCCCGACAGCATCAACGCCGCCGAAGCCGCGTTGATGGCGAGGATGTCGTGGGGGTTCTCCTGGTCGGCGCTGAAGATCGTGCCGACGACCTGGACCTCGTTGCGGAAACCCTTCGGGAACGAGGGACGAAGCGGGCGGTCGATCAGGCGACAGATCAGGACCGCCTGGTCCGAGGGCTTACCCTCGCGTCGGAAGAACGCACCGGGGATCTTCCCCGCGGCGTAGGCCCGCTCCTCAATGTCCACGGTCAAGGGGAAGAAGTCCATCCCCTCTCGAACCGTGCGGGCGGCGGTCACGGTCGCGAGCAGCATCGTGTCTCCGATGCGTGCCACCACCGCCCCGTCGGCGAGTTGCGCGAGGCGTCCGGCCTCGAAACTCAGTGTCTTGTCAGTGCCCGATAGCGGGCGGCTTACGCGAATCGCGTCAGTCATGGTTGCTCCTTAGCGGTAGGCAACACTCCGCCCGGATCCCAGTGGGCAACCGTCGACGACGGCGACGATTCTCCACTGGCCTCCGAGGTCTCGGATGTGTTGCGTACGCCGACGGCGTCGGCGTAACGGCTAGCGACGAATACCGAGACGGCCGATCAGGGAGCGATAACGTTCGACGTTGTCGCGCTGCACATAGTCGAGCAGGCGCCGTCGTTGGCCGATGAGCTTCATGAGTCCGCGGCGGGTGTGATGA
>JAJZSM010000313.1 GCA_021849765.1 Actinomycetes bacterium
ACGCCGCGCCCGAGGCTGGCGGACTTGCTCGTCGAGCGCGACGTCGAGGTGCACGAATCCTGGGGTGCGGGGCGCTGCCTCGCCGAGCTCTTCGAAGCGTCGGCCGAGTCGTCGTTGTGGGAGCCGGTTTTCGTCACCGAGCACCCCGTCGAGGTCTCCCCGTTGGCGCGCCGCCACCGTCGTGACCCTGAACTCACCGAGCGCTTCGAGTCCTATGCCGTGGGACGCGAGCTCTCTAACGGCTTCAGCGAGCTCAATGACCCCGTCGACCAACGAAGTCGCTTTGAGGAGCAGGCCCGGCTCGCCGCGGCCGGCGATGATGAGGCGATGCGAATCGACGAGGACTACGTGCGGGCCCTGGAGTGGGGGTTGCCGCCGACGGCCGGACTCGGTGTCGGCATCGATCGGCTCGTCATGTTGATGACCGACGAGTCGAACATCCGCGAGGTGATCGCGTTTCCGACCCTGAAGCCGCTGCGCGGTTGACGACCGCGTCGACGCGTTATGTGAACTCGTGAACGGTTGACGGCTGGACCGGCGGTGTGAAGGAGTCGGCGTCGTACCATCGGTGACCAGCGACGATGTATGGAACGGAATTCGATCACCTCTCACAGGTAGTTCTCACGAATCTCCCATGGATCTCCCAGGTTGTTTTTCGTGACCTCAAGTAGCGTCCCGCTGGGGCCGTTCGTCCCGCGATTACCTACTCAAGGAGTCCTGCTATGCGAGTCGGTTTGATTGGATTCGGCAAGACCGGCGTCCCGGTCGCGTCAGTACTGCTAAAAGACCCCAAAATGCAACTCGCCTGGGTCGTGCGGAAAAGTGACACAAAGACGCACCGGTCTGCCGCGGAATTTCTTGATATAACCTGCGACGATCCCGCAGCAATTATCGCCGCCAGCGAGGTCAGCGCCCAGCAACTGCTCAACGAACACCCGGTCGACGTAATCATCGACTTCTCCTCTGAGGAGGGGATCGACTACTACATGGACGCGGCCGCGGCGCGCCGAGTCAACGTGGTGACGGCAATCTCGCACTACTCCGATGGCCAGCAGCAGAAGCTCCATCGCCTGAGTCAAAGCACGGCGGTGCTCTGGTCGCCCAATATCACGATCGGTGTCAATTTCCTCATCCTCGCGGCGCAGTCGCTGCAGCGCATCGCGCCGCAGGCCGATATCGAGATCCTCGAGGAGCACTTCAAACTCAAAGACGGTGTCTCGGGCACGGCCAAACTGATCGGCGAGGCCCTCGACGTCTGCGAATCGGACATTAAGTCCGTGCGTGCTGGCGGCATCATCGGCGTGCACGAGATCCTGTTCGGCTTCCCCTATCAGGTGGTGCGACTGCGCCACGAGTCAATCTCGCGCGAGGCCTTCGGTGACGGCGCACGCTTCGCGGCGGTGGGCATCGCGGGCAAGCTACCAGGTCTGTACACGATGCAGGACCTGATGAGTCCGATGTTCGACTCGACGCCACCAGCGCCCAGACGCGAGCGCGCTCGCGCCCGGCGCAGAGGTTTCACGTTACGGCGAGCACCCGAGCTGATGGCGCGCGCTGAGCGTGCGCCATCAGCTCTCGCCGATCAGACGCCCGTGTAATCGGGGCCGAGACCGCCGAGTCGTCAGTGGGCGGGTAGATCCTCGAGGAGCGACTCGATGAGCGAACCGAAGCCTCGCCGCAGGCCCTCGCTCGGCAGGGTGGCGAGTGACTCCTGGGCCAGTCCGAGGAAGCGTTGGGCTGCGGCGACCGTGCGCTCGACCCCGTCGGTTGCGACGACGAGCTTGCGGGCACGCTCGCGGTCGGCGTCGTTCAAGACGGTTCCGAGGATCGAGCGGAGCTCGTCGCCGACCGATGGATCGCGCAGTGCGTAGAGCGTCGGCAGGTTGTAGATGCCTTCGGCGAGGTCCTGGCCGGCGGGTTTGCCCAACTCGTTGTCCACGGCGATGACGTCCAGGATGTCGTCGCGCAGCTGATAGACCATCCCGAAGCATCGTCCGAACTCGCTGAGCGCCTCGGTGTGGGCCGGCTCGTGGTCGGCGGTAATCGCGCCCACGCGACAACTGGCGGCCATCAACGAGCCGGTCTTGCCCTCAATCGCTTCGAAGTAGTCGTCCTCGGTGCGTTCGACGGAGAAGGCGGTGCGAACCTCGGAGACCTGGCCGCGGGTGAGCCACGCGAGGGTGCGCGCCATCAGCCCCGCGACATCGGTGCCGA
Organism: Actinomycetes bacterium; assembly: GCA_021849765.1. Next base: position 2,215 of record JAJZSM010000313.1, read on the forward strand.
GATCGGCGGCGATGCCGGCCGACCGGGCCATCAAGTAATCACCGGCGACGATGGCGACGAGGTTGCCGTATCGGGCGTTGACACTGTCGACGTTGCGTCGTACATCGGCCTCGTCCATCACGTCATCGTGGTAGAGCGATGCGAGGTGCATCAGTTCGAGCGAGATCCCGCCGAGCAGGTCCTCCTCGGTGGCCTCTCGTTCGCCAAAGGTCGCCGCGGCGAGCGCGAGCATGGGGCGTAACCGCTTGCCACCGGCGTAGATGAGGTGCGTCGTGACGGCGTCCAGGTAGGGGTCGCCGACCACCACCGAATCGGCGAGCAGGGCTTCGAGGCGCTCGAGGTCGCGCTCCACCAGGGGCAATTGGAGTCGCTCGTGCGGATTCACGTTCCCACAATAGATGAGCCATGGCGGAGCGTCGGCGGGCGAGGTC
>JAJZSM010000314.1 GCA_021849765.1 Actinomycetes bacterium
GATCTCGACGTGCGCTCGGGCACCAAGAAGAAACGAACCTCGTCGTCGTCGGCTTCGAAGCGCCACGGCTGGATGTTGCCGCCCGAAGGGGCGCGTCGTGCAGCATCGACGATCACCTCGACGGGATCGTCGGTCTCGGGCAACGGGTCGGTCGGTGGCGGCGACGCGAAGTCCGCGTCGACGTCGCTCTCGCGAATCACGGGCGCGAGCCCCTCGAGGATCTCCTCGACGTCGAAGCGCACGCGGCCCGACGCGAGGGGACGACCCAGTCCCCAACGCCGCACCGCGGCCGCTGTCGTGACCGCGCCGAGGGTGACCTCGCTACCCAGTTGCGGCCAGGCGGTGATCGTCTGGCCCAACTCGAGCAAGGATGCCGCGCCCTTCGCTGACACGTCACGCGGACCGAGCAGGCGAAGGACGTAGGGGCCCTTCTCTTGGGTGGAGAGCCCCGCCACGGTCGCCGCGTCGAGGTCGCCGAGCAGTCCGTGAAAGAGCGGCATCTCGGGATCGAGGTCGTAGCGCTCGACGTCGAGCACGCCGCGGTCGCTCGTCTCCATGATCACCGGGATGCGCTGTGAGCGCGCCGCCTCTCTCACGACGAATTTCATGTCGAGCGAATCGCACTCTTCGATGACGAGATCGAGTCCATCAAGAAAGCGCTCGAGATTGGTCGGGGTGATCCCCGCGGTCTCGGCGACCACCTTCACGTAGGGGTCGATCTCGCCGATGCGTCGCGCCGCGACGACCGCCTTGTTGATACCGATGTCGAGCACACTGCCCGGTATCCGATTCAGGTTTGAGACCGCCACGGTGTCGAAGTCGGCCACACGAATTTCACCGGCGATTCCCTCCATTGCCAGCACGTGAGCGATGGCGTGTCCCGCACTCGCGCCGATCACTCCGATGCGTAGCGTTCCCAGCCGATCCTGTTCGGCGCGCGTGAGCTTGTTGCGGTTGCGATCGAGACGAAGGGTGTTGAACCCGCGCGGTGCGAGGAGGCGCACGATCGTGCGCCTCCACGGAAAGTAGATCCAACGGTGGCCCTCGTTGAGCAGTGACGCGCCGGGCGCGGGCTTGACCTGGGAGAGCTCCTCGAGCTGCTCGTCGTAGCGGTCGATAATCTGCACTGAAGGGTCCTCGCGCAGCACGCGCAGCATCTCGCGGTCCGATCGGCGGTTCGCGTCGAGAACCAGGGGACGCCACGACGCGGTGCGTACGCTCGGGCGCTCGGGGGACTCGTAGAGAGAGTCCTCGGGTCCTCGCGCGAGTTGCTCGGCCTCGCGGCGCAGGGCGATCTGATATTGCGGCGTGCACAGCTCGGGGGTGCGCGAGCGACGCCACTCCATCGCGTGGGTGCGATAACGCTCATCGGGGAAGGGTACGGCCTCGGTGCCGATCATCTTCGCGCCGGTCACGTCGGCCGTTGGCAGCAACCGATCCGAGATGGCGGCGATGGCGAACTCCGCACCGAGCCAGGTGGTCGCGTGGGTGATCGCCCGCGAAATGGCGGCAACGAGCCGGTGCCCGGCGACGGCCTCGCCCTTGGACCAGGCGCCCTTGGCTTCAATGGCACCGAGGCGTACCTCACGGTCGATGGTCTCGCCGATGAGGCCGATCTCCGATGAGCCGGCCATCTCCTCCATGATCGCAGCCTGATGACTTCCCTCCAAGGGGCCGTGGAAGCGCACGCCGGCCACCGCGTTACCGTCGGGAGCGAATCCCAAGAAGAACAGGGCGACACCGATACCCTCTTCGAGCTCGCGACGTCGTAGGGTCTCTTCGAACCCACGACTGCGGTAGATGCCCTCAGCCTCGTTCAGGTAGATCCGCCACAGGTCGGGCCGCTCGAACGGGTGATGACCCTCGAAGCGGACCCCCGACTCCTCGTCGACAAAACTCGCACCGTATCGATACCGGCGATTCGTCGGATTAGTCACCGTCGGTCAGCTCCACTTCGAATTGTCTCGCGGATACGCCGTCGCTGTCGCAACATTTGCCCGTAGCCTGCTCAAATAGTACCGACGCATCACGCAGAATTGGTGAATGCGAGAAGCGACGAAGGTCACGCATGCGCGCTGTTGAGCGATACTCGAACGAGCCGTGGCTCGATCGCGCCGTCGGCGGCTACACGGCGCGCGCACGCCAATGAGAGTCCTCGCCCTCGCGCTGATTGGGCTACTCGGCCTCGCCGTGGGCTCGTTCCTTAACGTCGTCATCTACCGCGCGCCACGCGGGCAGTCACTGGTGCGACCTCGATCTCACTGCCCGCACTGTGGCATCGAGATCGAAAACCGTGACAATGTGCCGCTGATCTCGTGGATCCTGCTACGTGGCAGGTGTCGCCACTGTAACGAGGCGATCTCCTTGCGCTATCCGCTCGTCGAGCTCGCGACTGCGCTCCTCTTCCTGGCCGCCGTCTGGCGGCTGGGGTTCACCTGGGCACTACCGGCCTATCTTGCGTGGCTCGCCGGACTACTCGCTCTCGCCCTCGTTGACTTAGAACTTCTCAAGTTGCCGCGCTCGATCGTCTACGTGACGCTTTTTCTCACGAGCGCGCTACTCGCCGTGGCCTCTGCCGCGACGCACGACTGGCACCGCCTTCTCGTGGGCGTCATCGCCGCGGCCGCCTGGTTCATTCTCTTCTT